>JAJPZL010000112.1 GCA_021204375.1 Bacteroides sp. | reverse complement strand
AAAACATTCATATGATGTTCAATAAATCAACGGACATCATGCGGATAATCATAATTTCCTAAAGAGTTGGGGTTGTTGATTTCATGGGTGATGTGGTCGACAAGAGGCGTGTCCTGTTCAAAGAAGGAGAGTCCGCCGGTGTAGGTGGCTACCCATACGCGGTTGTTCTCATTATTAAATATATCGTACACTCCGTCTCCCCGGAGAGAAAAAGAGTTGTTGATATCTTCTTTGTATATATTGAGTACGGTTTGGTTTTTCCGGTCCAGTTCCCATATTCCCTGCCCGTCAATTCCGGCGAGCAACGTGTGGTCGGAATTTTCTTCCAGAGCCAGTATGGGCTGTTTGGGAAATCCCTGGATGGTGGGTTGGGAAAAGATTCGGGTCTGTTCATTATAGAGATAAAAGCCTTGTGAGAAGGTTCCTATCCAGAACAACCGGGCTTGCGGGTCGTAATAGCAACTGGAAACCTGAATGGCCTGTTCGGGTTGGTTTTAATGGATAATGGTATGGTCGGATGTTTCTGGATTCCATAGAGCCATCTCATGGGAATCGGCGTAAATAATGTATTCCTGTCTGTAAAGAACAGGTGTTGTATAGGGTAACGCAGGCCCCACACAGGAGCCAGACGCCCCTCTTTATAGTGATATAGTCCTTCGGAAGAGCCTATCCATAATGTTCCGGACGGATCGATCACAATATTGCTTAGGGTGAGGTAATTATTGGTAAGCCTCTCCCGCATATCTGCCAGCAGATCGAACCGGTCGTACAGTTCGTTATAGTGGAATATCTGTCCGTTATTGGTGTAAGCAATTAACTGCGAGGCTTCGCAGGCGAGTTTCACAAAAGTAATGTCTACCGTTTTATAGGGCAGTTGGTAGATACGGCAGTGGTCTTCGGTGAGGCGTAGGATACCTGTTTTAGCCGAAGACCAGATAAAGCCGTTCTTATCTTTGCACACGGCAAAGGTTTCTCTTACGGAGGTGCTGTGAATAGTATTGATACTGTAGAATTTAACCTCTGCAGCGTATAGATCATAAGCAGATATCAAAATCAGCAGTAAATATAGTTTTATCTTCATCTGTTTTTCATGTTTGTCCGGAAGTAATAGCCCTCTAAAAATACAAAGATAAACCGGAGCGGCAAACAGATTTAAAAAATAAGTATGTATGGTATGTGCTTACAATTATTCTTTTGGGTTTTAAATGTTTACATTTTACGTTATCTGATAACTGCTACAAATCCGCCTCGCGGGAGACACTCAACAGATAGGGTGCGGTTGGCATCTGTAAGGGGTATATTGTTTTCTATGTTGAAACTTCTTTCGCTGGTTCCATCCTTGAAAAGTGTTATCGTTTTAGCGGAACCGGTTAAGGAAGCGGGAGTAAAATGGAGTGTTCTGGCTTCGTTGGTTCCGTTAAGTCCGCCGATATACCAGATATCTCCTTTGCGCCGGGCAATAATTACATCCGTTCCGGGATACCCGGATAGGAGCCGGGTATCGTCCCAGGTGGTGGGGAGTTCCGAAAGGAGTGTTTTTACTTCGTCAGGTAGGGTATAATAGGTCTCTGGGCGATCGGGCATGTATTGCAAAGCTGATTCGAATACTACCGGAAGTGCCAGTTCGTGCCCGTGGGAAGTGATGTGCGGGTGTTGTGAGTCGGAGAAGGTGCCCGGTATATAATCCATGGAACCGATCACGTTGCGGGTAAATGGTATGGTAGCGTTGTGTGCCGCTGCCCGTTCGGTTAAGAAGGGTAGATTATTATACCATTCGGCACCGTATACCGCCTCTACCGTCATCAGGTGTGGGTAGGTTCTTTGCCAGCCGCGGGGGATAGTGGCACCGTGAAAATTGATCATTAACTTATAATTGGCGGCATCTTCTAGCAGGTCTATATAATAGTTCATCATCTCTGCACCATCTACGGCAAAGAAATCGACCTTTATCCCCGAGACGCCCATATTTTGAAGTTTTGCATATTCTTTTTCCCGGTTCTCTTTGCTATTCAACCGGTACAGGGGGCCGGGAGCACCCGGACCAATCCAGCTTGTTCCCGAATTGTACCATATCATGGATTTGATCCCTTGTTGCTGTGCATAAACAATTGCATCCTCAACGGTTCCTCCGTTTTGCATCACATCCCAGTCTGCATCGATCAGGTTATAGGGCCATTGCATGTTCTTGGCCAGGTCAATATACTCTTTTACCAACCGGAAATCTTTTGAACCGTAGTTGTGGGCCCAATAGATCCAGGCCGAAACGCCCGGAACGATCCAGTCGGTATGGGTGATCTTGCTGGGTTCTGAGACATTGGTGACCAGGGTTGATCCGACGATATCGGCCAGCGATCCAATGATCAGTACCCGCCATGGAGAGATAAAGGTTTGATCGAAAGCAACTTTTTCATCGGTGGTACATACCTGGTACCGGTCAGGCTTTTCGCCGTTGCAGAGACGGGAACCACTATCTCCCCGCCGGATATTGGCTTCGGTGATGAGTACGAAAAGCGAATCAAGGGGTTCTACCAAAGCGGGATAACCCCATAGGTTCGGATTGCGTCTTCCTTGTGATTCTCCGTCCGTTGCCAATGGAAAAAATCCTTCATAATCGATGGTATATTGGTGCATCCACCGGTTCACTCCGTCCGGAATCGGGTAAGAGGTAAGCTCTGCGGTTACAAAGGCGATATCTGTATTTGCTTCATCGAGCAGGTAACGGAAAACAACACCGTCATTGTATGTTCTGAAGGCGACCCGCAGGGTTTGTTTATCTTTGTTCTCAAACTGGTATATTCTTTCTGTACCGTTATTGGTACAGTAGCGCCGTTTTCCGGTTAACATTTCGTACTCTTCACGGATGGAGCTGGGAGAAGAAACGGATACCAGCCGGAGATTATCTGCAAAGCGTTGTTGTTCCGTACAGAGTCCGAGTGCTACCTTTGAAAATACCTATTTTTCTGTTTTTCCTTCCAGGTAATTTACATCAAAATAAGCCTGGCCATACTCTTTATCGGAAGAGGGCTCTACATACACTGATATGCTGATCTTCCCGTTCGGGGATACGGTGTTTTGGGTTTGGGAACAGGAACAGATCATGGCCATACTAAACGCGATGGCAGCTATTCGGATGGATTTCATAGTAGTATGTGTTATTTTTAGTAATATAATTTGTATTATATTTTAATCTGAATGAGTTTACCTGAGTAGGTTACCGTCCGGATTAGGGTAACTGCCTGAGTACCTGTTCCTTGTTGAGAGGTAACTACGGTAATATTCAATATTTTCTCCTCCTTCATACCGGCGAAAGAGCCTTTCCGTTCACTGATCTCCAGTTTTTTCTCTGTATCTTTCCACCTTAACTCGAATGTAGCATACTCTCCTTTTTCATAGTTATAATTATCCCCCTCATCTTCGTAGATGGTAAATGTTGCATCTGCTCCGGGATAAATGCGGATCTCCCACGGCTTATCTGTCTCTTCGGATGCGTATTGTTTTTCCGGGCCTAAAGGAAAGATAGAGCCGGCTTTGACGAACAAGGGTATTTTCTCTAAAGTAACAGGGGTAGCAACAGATTGTCCGCCGCTGTACTTCTCTCTACTCCAGAAATCAATCCACCCTGGTGAATATTGGGGTAAGTATACGTTCCACTCTTTTACCTCTCCTTCCGTTACAGGAGCTACCAGTAAGGAAGGTCCGAACATGAATTGATGCCGTTGTTCTAAGGCCTGCCGATCGGTAGGGAAGTCCATGATCAACGGACGCATCAGGGTAGACCCGGCAAAGGATACGGTAGCGGATTGTGAATAGATATAGGGGAGCATGCGGTATCAAAGATCCAGATACCGGGCGGTAATATGCTCTACTTCACGGCCGTATCTCCAGGGTTCTGCCTGGCTCATATAACCGTGAACACGCAGTAGAGGGAAAAAAGTTGCTGCCTGAAGCCACCGTAAAAATTGTTCGTGATACTCTGTATTGGTGTATTGGTTAAATGGCCGGAAAAAACCGCCTGCATCGTATGTCCACCAGGGGAGGCCGCTGGCCATCTGGCTCAATCCACCGGTAATCTGACGGCGTAAGGTTTCCCAATCATGTCCGACATCACCCGACCATGTAGCGGCTCCATATCGCTGCATACCCGAAAATCCGCTGCGGGTAAGTATGAGTGTACGCCTTTCGGGATCATTTCTACGCAACCCTTCGTAGACCGTTTTATTGACATACATCGGATAAACATTGCGGAGAAGTTCGCCGGGCATCCGGTCGTTATTGATCAGGCGATCTTGCAGGTCGTTGTTCTCCGGCTCTGTAGCATCCTGCCACCAGGCATCTATCCGGTATGGCTTTACTAATCTTTCACTGAAATTTGACCAGTAAAAGGCAGCTGCATCCGGATTGAAGAAGTCGATCCATTCGCTTCCGGGGATGTAATACCCTTTTTCTGTTGCCTGCTTTCCTACTTCAGAGTTCGGATCGATCTTAGCCCATACGGAGATCATCAGCCGCATATTCATAGCATGGAGCTTACGAACCATTCCGGCCGGGTCCGGATATCGATCTTCGTCGAACTGCATGGCATTCCAACCGTGCTTTCCCCAGTATTGCCAGTCATGAACAATAACATCAATGGGTAGTTTCCGCCGGCGGAATTCGTGTGCATTTTCAAGTAACTCCTGTTGTGTGTTGTAACGTTCGCGGCAATGGATGTATCCTAAACTCCACAAGGGCATCATGGGAGTGGGGCCTGTCAGCTCCCGGTGGCTCCCGATAACTTCATCAGCCGTCCCTGCAAATACGGTGTAATTCAGGGCCTGAGCAACAGGCGAGCGGAAAGTGGTCTCATCGGTTACTTTGCGCCAGTAAACTACCGGCTCATCGTTTGTATCGCCCTGAACTTCGATCTCATGCTTTCCTTTTTGCATTTCAATGATCACTGAAGTGTTGGGTGGAAGCCATATATTATTTACATCTATTATCGTTTTTCCGTTCACGGATAGATAATGCTTTCGTGCCATTCGCTGTCCCACATCCAGTAAAAGAGAGTAGGGGCCGTCTTCGGGAATTTCTATAGAGGCTATGAAAGCGTTTATCTCTCTTCTCTCGCGTCTATTCCCGCTTGTACTGGTGGCATCTACTGTAAATGTTTCGTTTGTATGCTGTACAGGAGACAGCCGGATGGAGTTATCGGAGGGATTGAAATCTGTAAGACCATAATTGTTCCAGAGCAAGCCGTAACCTTTGTTGGAGAGGATAAAGGGGATAGCGATCTGGGTATTTACCTGAGTCAGGCGCCGGCTGAGTCCTTTGATATTCAAATAACCATCCTGGAATTGACCTGTACCATACAGGTATTCATCGCCGGGAGAGATAAACTGTTGTTCAACTTTGTAAATCGGTGTTCCCTGTATGGTTGATCTCTCTATCAGGCGTCCTCCTGTTTTTTCCTGCAACAGTATATACCCGTTCGGGTCCTTAAAAGTAAGTATTTCCCGGTGTTTGTCGAAAATAACGGAAAAATGCTCCAGGATTAAGGTGATCTCCTGATTGGTTTCCTCTACGGAATATTCAGGAGCAGGCACATTTTCTGTGTAGATCAGTTCTTCCAAAAGAACGGAGTCTGGTGGATTGAATCGGACACGTACCGAATTTGGATTCATCGGTATAAGCGAAAGTTTTCCTGTCGGCAGGTTAATGATTACTTCCTCGTCGGTATCTTTATAGGTACCGGGTATGCAGGAGGAGTAAAATATGGATAGGTTCCCTGCCAGTAGCAGGATTATTCTTATGGAGATTCTTTTCATGGTTTCTGGTCTCTTTATTATTAGGTAGGAATATTATTTGTTTTTTGCTTTAAAGAGGACTATAAAAGTCTGATGGTTAGTTTTTGAAGATCTTTTTCGTCAGAACTTGTACCATAAGATATTTCATACTCTCCGGGAGTAATGTCCATTCTGCGGGTCGTGTTACTATACCATTCAAAGAAAGAGGGTTCCAGTTCCAATACAATATCTTCGGTTGTCCCGTGTTTCAGATTGACATGGGTAAAGGATCGAAGGGTTCTTACCGGGCCTTCCTTATTGAGTTTTTCACATATATCTGAAGGATTTCGGTTCCCCGGCGTTTCCCGGTGTTCTTTACAGGAATGGTCAACGTTATCTTTTCACCTGTTCTTATTTCGGTTCTGGCGGCCCGGGCTTTGCCAGTAGAGAAGGTGGTATAACTTAAACCGTGACCAAACGGGAACAGTGGGCTTTCATTCAGGTACCAGTAGGTGCGACCTTTCATATCATACTCTTCAAAATCGGGGAGTTGATCAATGCTTTTATAAAATGTGATGGGCAGTTTTCCCGAAGGATTATAATCGCCAAAAAGAACTTTGGCAATGGCTTGTTCATCCGATTGTCTACTATACCAGGCTTGCAGAATGGCTTCACAGTTTTCAGCCTCGGGTACTAATCCTATAGCAGATCCGGAACAGTTCACCAGGATCACTTTTTTCTGCATCTTTTAAAGCTTTGATACAGCTTCTTTGCGAGGCGGGCAGCTCAATATCAGTCCGGTCTCCTCCTTTGAAGCCTGGTAATTCAATAGGCATCTCTTCTCCTTCTAGTTCACCGGATATACCACCGGCAAATACAACTACATCTATTCCCTTTAATTTTTTTATCAGTTCGTCATAGTTTACAGGCGACTCTTTCCCTACATTGAAATTCAGGTTAGCGCTGGCAAAGTCGTAGTTTTGTGTAAAGTTTATCCGGATCTTGTACTCTTTGCCTTTTTCTACCTGGTAAGGAATACGTTTGGTGACAAAACGCCAAGAGGTGTAATCGGATATGACTTCCTCATTGACGGATAACCGGCAATCACCGATGGATTGTAGTATGAATACGATCTCACCCGATTCTACAGGTTTAAGAATGGTTTCAAATACGCCGGAGAAATCCCGGAGTTTTACCCCGGGCGCGAACGAATATTGTCCTGTCGTGGAAAGGCGTATCGGTTGATCATAATGAAAAGAAGTAACGGCATCACCCGTGCGTTCCTTATTATTCCAGAATGTTGCTTTTATGCCCGGTTGACCTTCTATAGTGCATTGGCTAAAAAAGGATTCCAGTATCATATTATCTACCAGGTCGCATCCCTTGTCGTAAAAGATCTCCTGGTTACTAAGGGATCTGATACCTTTCAGTATGGTTATGGTCTTAACAGGAGTTCCGTTGTAATTTCCCCACATGAGGTGGGCATCATCGGCATTGGGACCGATCACTGCGATCTTCCGGTTTTTCGATAACGGGAGAATATTTTTCCTGTTTTGTAGTAGTGTCATTGATTACCGGGCTATTTCCAATGCCAACATCTGATGTTTTGGGCAATTAATGATGCTGTCGGGTATATTGGCCCAGGGTACTATGGCGTTATCATCGAAATCTCCCAGGATAAAGCGTTCTGTCAGTAACCTGTGGACGCTTTCGTTAATGTCGGATTCCAGAATCAATCTCCGTGAAACGGCTTCCGTTAATTTGTGATAGGCATATCCGTAACCGCATTCTACATCGGTACCGGCCAGTACTCCTTTCACTGCTGCATGCAGGGCGTCGGAGGATACTTTGTGTGAGGTATAGAAATCGGCAATAGCTCCACAATCAGAGACAACAATGCGGTCAAATCCCCATTCATCCCGTAGGATCCGGCGTAATAAATGGCTGCTTCCACAACAAGGATCGTCGTCCTGACGGTGGTAAGCACACATAACCTGACTGACATCGGCCTGTTGAACCAATGCTTTAAAAGCAGGCATATAGGTTTCCCAAATATGACGGTTGTCCAGATCATTCAGGTTTAAGGTGTGTCTGCTCCATTCCGGCCCTGAATGAATGGCATAATGTTTGACACAAGCCAGTAACTTCTGATATTTCGCACTTGCGGGTCCCTGCAATCCTTTTACGACGGATACGCCCATCCGGGAGGTCAAGTAGGGATCTTCTCCGTAGGTTTCCTGACCACGCCCCCAATGCGGGTCACGGAAAATATTAACATTGGGAGTCCAGACGGAGAGACCATTGTCTTTTATACGTTCGTCACCTTTTCTTTCACGGGAATGAAAGCGTGCCCGTGCTTCGTCTGAAATTGCATCGAAAACCTGATATATTAACTCGTCGTTGAAAGAAGCAGCCATCCCGATGGGTTCAGGAAATACGGTTACTTCTCCCTGATTGGTTACTCCATGCAGAGCTTCGCTCCACCAGGCAAACTTTTTAACGCCTAACCGGGGTACTTCGTTGGAATGATCGCCCATTAAACCCACTTTCTCCTCTAAGGTAAGCCGGGAGAGAAGGTCGGTTGCCCGCTGCTGTGGAGTAAGCTCCGGGTTTTGGTAAGGTAAAACCTGTGCTTTCAGGAATTGAGCCCATAAGAAAGGCATAATGAGTAAAAATAAGTGCTTTTTCATTCGTTGATCCGTTATTTATGTGTAGGGATATAGTTTCACGACGGGCAATTTTGTTTTTCTGATATTTACCCGTTACAAAAATAGCAGTTCGTACTTTTTGAGTAGTTAGATTTTGAACAATATACTTTTTATTTTAGACAGTAATGGCCGGGAATGCGGATGAAGAGAATGTTTTTATGGAGAGATCCTGGGTTTGAAGTTATACAGGCTATTTTTACATATCTTAATAT
>JAJPZL010000299.1 GCA_021204375.1 Bacteroides sp. | reverse complement strand
ATCTTGACTCCCTGTCAACTAAAAAAGTATGGTTAGGTACATATACGCTTAAACAGGCCCGTGAGATGGAAATTGGCCTGGGACTTGACCTGAAAGGTGGTATGAACGTTATTCTGGAAGTCTCTATTCTGGATATAGTAAAAGCACTTGCAGACTACAAACAGGACGAAGCTTTTAACCAGGCAATCGCATCAGCCGCTAAACTACAGGCAAACAGCCAGGACGATTTTCTGACTCTCTTTATCCGCGAGTATCACCGGATCGCTCCGGGAGCCCGTTTAGCAGAACTTTTCGCCACTCAACAATTAAAAGACCGGGTAACCCAGAAATCTTCTGACTCTGAAGTAGAAAAAGTACTCAGGGATGAAATAAAATCAGCGGTATCCAACTCCTATAATGTTCTTCGCACCCGTATTGACCGTTTCGGTGTGGTACAACCTAATATCCAGAGTCTGGAAGATAAGATGGGACGTATTATGATCGAACTTCCCGGTATTAAAGAACCCGAACGTGTAAGAAAACTCTTACAGGGTTCTGCTAATCTGGAGTTCTGGGAAACCTACGAAGCACGTGAAGTGGTTCCTACTCTTCAGATGGCAGATGCCAAACTACGCACACTGATCTCTCCGGATGAAACTGCGGAAACAACGGTGGAAGAGACTACTGAGGTAGCCGAAGAAGCTTCTTCTGTAAGCCTGGCTGATAGTCTGGCAGCTGCTTTAAGAGGAGAAACTACTTCTTCCTCTTCTGTTGCTACGGAACAGGCCAGAAAAAATAATCCGTTACTTTCTGTTTTGCAGCTTAACTACAGTGGACAGGGTCCTGTAGTAGGATATGCTCATTACAGGGATACAGCTGAAGTGAACCGTTACCTCTCTATGCGTGAAGTTGCGGCTGACTTATCCAGGGACCTTCGTCTGAAATGGGGGGTAAAAGCTTTCGATGAAGGTGGGCAGATTATGGAACTCTATGCGATCAAAGCAACAGACCGCACCGGAAAAGCTCCCCTGGAAGGAGATGTGGTAACTTCTGCCAACGATGAGTTCGATACATATGGAAAACCTGCCGTAAGTATGGCGATGAATACTGAAGGTTCCAGAAAATGGGCACAACTAACCAAACAGAATATTGGTAAATCCATTGCTATTGTACTGGACGATTATGTATACTCTGCTCCCCGTGTAAATAATGAAATTACAGGAGGTCGTTCGCAGATCACCGGTAACTTTACCCCGGAAGAGTCAAAAGACCTTGCCAACGTATTGAAGTCTGGTAAAATGCCGGCTCCGGCCCATATTGTACAGGAAGATATTATCGGTCCTTCTCTGGGTCAGGCTTCCATTAACGCCGGAATTATCTCCTTTGTTGTGGCCCTGATCTTATTGATGGCCTACATGTGCGTGGTATACGGATTTATTCCGGGTATGATCGCTAACGGAGCCCTGGTACTGAACTTCTTCTTTACGCTGGGTATCCTTACCTCTTTCCAGGCTGCACTTACGATGTCGGGTATTGCCGGTCTTGTACTATCCCTGGGTATAGCGGTGGATGCGAACGTACTTATCTACGAACGTACCAAAGAAGAACTTCGTGCCGGTAAAGGGGTGAAAAAAGCGGTTGCGGACGGTTATTCCAATGCCTTCTCTGCGATCTTCGATGCTAACGTAACTTCTATTATGACAGGTATTATCCTGTTTAATTTCGGTACAGGGCCAATCCGTGGATTTGCTACTACGCTGATCATCGGTATTGCGGTATCCTTCTTTACTGCCGTATTCCTGACTCGTCTGGTATACGAGCACTTCCTGAACAAAGATAAATTCCAGAACCTGACTTTCACTTCAGGACTTACCAAAAACCTGTTGCTCAATCCGGGCTATGACTTTATGGGTGGCAGCAAAAAAGTGTTGATCGCTATCGCTGTGTTCCTGGTGATCTGTTTAGGTTCTATTGGGGTACGCGGACTTAGCCAGAGTATTGATTTTACGGGTGGACGTAACTTTGTGGTTCAGTTTATCAATCCGGTAGAGCCGGAGCAGGTATGCGAACTGCTCGAAGATAAATTCGGGGATGCTTCCGTAAGTGCTCTTGCTTTGGGTACCGATAAACGTACGATCCGTATCAGTACCAACTACCGTATTAATGAAAGTTCCAATACGGTGGATTCAGAGATAGAAGCCTTCCTGTATGATGCCTTAAAACCTCTTCTGACAGAAAATATCTCCATGGAGACATTTATTGACAGGGATAACTATACAGGAGGTAGTATTATCAGTTCCCAAAAAGTAGGACCGAGCATTGCAGAAGATATCAAGGTTTCGGCCTTCTGGTCGGTATTGCTTTCACTGGTAGCTATTGGCCTCTATATCTTGTTGCGATTCAGGAATGTCTCTTACAGTATCGGTTCGGTAGTCGCACTGGCAAGTGATACGTTGATGATCCTGGGCATATACTCATTCTGCTGGGGATGGATGCCCTTCTCCCTGGAAATTGACCAGACATTTATCGGAGCTATCCTGACAGCGATCGGTTACTCTATTAACGATAAAGTGGTTATTTTTGACCGTGTTCGTGAATTCTTCGGACTCTATCCGAAACGTAACAGAAAACAGTTGTTCAATGACTCACTGAATACTACACTTGCCAGAACGATCAGTACTTCATTCAGTACCCTGCTTGTTCTTCTGTGTATCTTTATTCTGGGTGGAGATGCTATCCGTAGCTTCTCCTTTGCAATGATACTGGGGGTAATTGTGGGAACACTCTCTTCTCTCTTTATCGCGGCTCCTATTGCTTATGGAGTACAGAATAAACTCGCTAAGAAGAGTGAGGCCAAAGAAGCATAATTTATAATTGTATACGCTTGTCAAAAGGTGTCCTCTCTGCGGACACCTTTTGTTTTATTGGCCTGATCCCAATTAAACGGGTGAAAAAGAAAGATTTGTTTTAATGGCTCTAAAACTTGCACTTCCTAACATTTGTCCTTACATTCGCAGCTACAAAATTCTTCGGATAGAACGTATGCTCTTTGAAGAAATTTGCTGTTTTTTAAATATATGCATCCGGAAAGAGTTTCAAGACCCTGGTGGTTTTAGGAACTCTTTTTAATTTATTTCCGGCAGGTAGTTGCCATAATTCTTTTTAATATACATCACCACAAAATTTTATATTGTATTTTTGTAGCATTCATAACGATCGTATTGCATGAATGCAACTAACCAGGAGATATACTCGGGACTAACCCGGGAAGAAGTTTTAAAGAGCAGGGAACTATACGGTGTCAATCAGCTCACCCCTCCGCGCAGACCCTCTGTGTGGAAGCTCTATCTGGAGAAGTTCCAGGATCCTATTATCCGCATTCTTTTGGTAGCTGCTTTTCTTTCGCTGATCATATCTTTTATCGAAAAAGAGTTTGCCGAGACCATAGGTATTATTTGTGCTATCCTGCTGGCTACCGGTATCGGATTCTATTTTGAATACGATGCAGGGAAGAAATTTGATCTGTTGAATGCCGAAGGAGAAAAGTCACCGGTAAAGGTGCGGAGGAATGGAAAAGTAACGGAGATCCCCCGGAAAGAGGTGGTGGTAGGAGATGTGGTTCTGCTGGATACCGGCGAAGAGATTCCTGCGGACGGAGAGTTATTGTATGCTGTTTCCCTGCAGGTAAATGAATCTGCTCTTACCGGTGAACCGCTGGTTGAAAAGAGTGCAGATGCCGCAAAAGCTGATCCGGAGGCTACATATCCTTCGGATCGGGTCATGCGGGGAACAACGGTAGCCGATGGATACGGAGTTATGCGTGTTCTGCAGGTAGGAGATCGTACTGAGATCGGTAAAGTGGCTATACTCGCTACGGAGCGGATAGAAGAGCCCACGCCTTTGAATAAACAGTTGGATAAACTAGCGGACCTGATCGGTAAAGTCGGTTTTACTGTTGCCGTGGCTACCTTTATTGTTTTTACAGCCAGAGATCTTTATACCTATTTTTCGCTGTATGGAATAACCGGCTGGAATCAACTGCTACCGGTAGTACGGATTTTACTAAAGTACTTTATGATGGCCGTTACCCTGATCGTGGTGGTTGTTCCCGAGGGGCTTCCTATGAGTGTAACCCTGAGCCTGGCACTCAATATGCGGCGTATGCTGGCCACCAATAACCTGGTACGTAAAATGCATGCCTGCGAAACCATGGGGGCTATTACAGTAATATGTACGGATAAGACCGGTACCCTTACTCAAAACCGGATGCAGGTAGCGGAAGCGATCCTGCCTGTTCAGGATCTGGTGCCGGAGGCTATCAGTGTTAATACTACTGCATTTCTGGAAGATAGTTCCGGAGAAACAGTCAAAGGAGTAGGAAATCCTACGGAGGTAGCTCTTTTACTCTGGCTCAGAGACCGGCAATTCCATTATGAGGAGATACGCAGGAAAATAAAGATCATGGATCAGCTTCCTTTTTCTACCGAGCGTAAATATATGGCTACTCTGGTCCGTTCAGAAGCATGTTCTGGAAAAAATATTCTGTATGTAAAAGGTGCTCCCGAGATCATATTTGATAAGTGCTTGCTTTTTACAGGCACAGAAGAGAAGGAGGCTCCGGTGGATATCCAACAGCTTGAAGAGCAACTTTTAGCCTATCAGCAGAAAGCCATGCGAACGCTGGCGTTTGCCTGGAAAGTGGTTCCGGAAGAGAAGACCGGAGCAGGGTGTGAAGAGCTGGTTGCGGAAGGAGGATTGACCTGTATGGGAGTAGTCGCTATTTCAGATCCGATCCGCCCGGATGTACCCGATGCGGTTACCCGATGCCGGGATGCCGGTATTGATATAAAGATCATAACCGGAGATACACCGGCTACGGCTACGGAGATAGCCCGGCAGATCGGACTCTGGGACCCGAGAACAGATACCAGGGAGAACCGAATCACAGGATCTGATTTTGAGGGTCTTACGGATGAAGAGGCATTGGAACGGGTCGGTTCCCTGAAGATCATGTCGCGTGCCCGCCCCGGTGATAAACAGCGCCTGGTGCAACTGCTTCAGGAGAGAGGTGCAGTGGTAGCCGTTACCGGAGATGGCACCAACGACGCCACTGCCTTGAACCGGGCTCAGGTAGGACTCAGTATGGGCTCAGGAACAGCGGTTGCCAAAGAGGCCAGTGATATTACCCTGCTGGACGACTCCTTTAACAGTATTGACACTGCTGTGATGTGGGGACGTTCCCTTTATAAAAACATACAACGATTTATAGTCTTTCAGCTTACTATCAACCTGGTTGCACTGTTGATCGTACTGATCGGCGCTTTTATGGGTACGGAATTACCTCTTACGGTAACCCAGATGCTTTGGGTCAATCTGATCATGGATACATTTGCCGCTATGGCCCTTGCCTCTATTCCACCTTCTGCGAGTGTTATGAAAGAGAAACCCCGTAAAAGCACTGATTTCATTATCTCACCCCGTATGATGTGGAATATTCTGGTCACAGGCTTTATCTTTATAAGCATCCTGCTGGGACTACTCTGGCACTATAACCATAGCAGTGAAGGGGTTAGCCTCTACCGATTGACCTTCTTCTTTATGGTCTTTGTTATGTTGCAGTTCTGGAATCTTTTCAATGCCCGGGTATTTGGTACTACCGGTTCGGCCTTCCGGGGGTTGGCGGCTTCTTACGGCACCTTACTGGTGGCCGCGATCATCCTAGTAGGACAATACCTGATCGTACAGTTTGGAGGAGCCGTATTCCGTACTGTTCCCCTAACTCTTCATACCTGGCTTCTCATTATAAGTACCACCTCACTGGTATTGTGGGGAGGGGAAGTAGTTCGTTTCATTCAAAGACTAACAGGTAAATAAATATGATAGCAGGTAACATTAAAAATCTGATCATTGACCTGGGGGGTGTCCTGCTTGACCTGTATCCTACCCGGTGTGTAGAGAATTTTAAGAAACTCGGGTTAAAGGAGTTTGAATCCCTCATTACTCCCTTCCGGCAGCATGGTATCTTTATGGATTATGAAAAGGGAAAGATCGCTCCGGATGATTTCCGGGATGAACTCAGGCACTTTACCGACCGGGAACTGACCGACGAGCAATTAGATTATGCCTGGAATACCTTTCTGGTAGAGATGCCTTCTTACAAGCTGGATCTTTTGCTTCATCTGCGGGAACACTATATGGTTTACCTGCTTAGCAACACCAATATAACTCACTGGAACTGGGCCTGCGAGAACTGTTTCAACTATAAAGGATTTACGGTAAAAGACTTTTTTGAAAAAGTTTATCTCTCTTTTGAAAGGAGATGTGCCAAACCCGGAAAAGAGATCTTTGAGTGGGTGCTTGAAGATGCAGGACTTTTACCGGAAGAGACGCTCTTTATCGACGATTCGCCGGAGAACTGCCGGACGGCCCGGCTGCTCGGTCTCTCTACCTATACTCCCGCTCCAAAGGAAGACTGGAGCCATATTTTCAGATAATTATCCTATGCAGATCCTCTATAATATACCTGATACTCTTTTACCGGCCAGTGTAGCCTCAGTGGGATTTTTTGACGGGGTCCATCGGGGACACCGGTACCTGATTGATCAGGTTCTCCGGAAATCCCGTCAGGAAGAGGTCGCTTCTATGGTGATCACTTTTCCGGTCCATCCCCGTAAGGTGATCCGGAGCGACTACCAGCCGCAACTCCTTACCACCGGAGAAGAGAAGCTGCAACTGCTGGCAGAGACTGGAGTAGATTATTGTATCATGCTGGATTTTACTCCGGAGCTGGCCGCATTAACAGCCCGGGAGTTTATGCTCCTTCTCAAAGAACGGTTCCAGGTCAAAGGTCTACTCTTAGGGTACGATCACCGGTTCGGAAAGGATCGGGAAGCCGATTTCTCTACCTGTGTACAAATAGGAAATGGAATAGGGATGCATATTTACCAGGAAGAGGCCTACGAGATCGGGGAGATCAATATCAGTTCTTCCGTTATACGCTCTCTTCTTGCAGAAGGAGAGGTAGCTATGGCCGGTCGCTGTCTGGGTTATCCCTATTCCCTCGAAGGAAGAGTCGTGGACGGATACAAAGTAGGACGTACCATCGGTTATCCTACGGCTAATCTCAGATCCATCTCACCGGATAAACTGATCCCGGCTCTCGGTGTCTATGCCGTGTATGCAGAGGTAGAAGGTAAGATCTATCGGGGAATGCTGAATATCGGTCACCGTCCTACCCTGGATAATGGAAACCATACCTCCGTAGAGGTACATATTCTGGACTTTTCCGGTGATATTTACCGCCAGCAGATCCGGGTGCAGTTCATGGATCACCTGCGTTCTGAAAAGAGGTTCCGGAATGTACAGGAACTGATCCGTCAGCTACAAAAAGATGAGAGCCAGATACGGGAGAATCTACCGGAAATGCCGGAAGATCTCTTTTAACCGTACCGCTCGGATAATATTTTCCGTAATTTTGCCACCCCTTCCGAAGCCCCTTTGGCAATCACCTCTATCTTTTCAGAGGATTGTATCTGTACAGGATTAGGATCGATCAAGAATACCGGTACCCCTGCAGGAACATAATTTAATAATCCCGCAGCCGGATATACATTCATAGAAGTTCCGATGATCACAAATATGTCTGCGGAAGAGGTAATTTTAGCTGCTTTTTCAATCAGAGGAACCGCTTCACCGAACCATACGATATAGGGACGAAGCTGAGAACCATCCCCTGCCAGGTCTCCCATTCTTATTTCATACTCTTCCGGTGCTAGCGTGCGGATATAACGCGGGTCATCCGGATCGCGGCTGGAACAAACTTTAGCCAGTTCACCGTGCAGATGGATCACCCGGCTGCTTCCTCCCCGCTCATGCAGGTCGTCTACATTCTGGGTAATGATGTGAACCTCGAAATCCTTTTCCAGTTCACATAACAAGCGGTGTCCCTTATTGGGCTCTACCTCCAATAGCTGTTTTCTACGCTGGTTATAGAACTCCAGTACTAAGGCCGGGTTCCTGGCAAATCCCTCCGGTGTAGCCACCTGTTCTACCGGGTATTTTTCCCACAAACCACCGCTGTCCCGAAAGGTACTGATTCCGCTTTCGGCACTCATACCTGCCCCTGTAAGAACCACTAATTTTTTCATAAATCTCAAATAATTAACTGATATACGCAAAAATAAGAAAAATTAAAGGATCGGAAAGGGCTACATTGAAATAAAACCCGTACTTTTGCCACTTGTGAATACATTATACTTACAAAATGGATAAATTTAGTTATGCTATCGACCTGGGTATAGATCAGAACCTTTTGAGCATGGGTGCCAAAGGATTGTCAGTCCAGGATTTTACACAGGCCGTATCGGATGTTTTGAACGGGAACGAACCCGCGATCAGCCACAACGAAGCGCGTGAGATTGTGAATAAATACTTTGCAGAACTGGAACAAAGCATGAATGCAAAGAATATTGAAGATGGAAAAGCATTCCTGGAAAACAACAAACAAAATCCGAATATCGTAACTCTTCCCAGCGGACTACAGTACGAAGTCCTTACCGAAGGTACCGGTAAAAAAGCCAAAGCAACCGACCAGGTAAAATGCCACTACGAAGGAATATTGGTGGATGGAATCCTTTTTGATAGTTCTGTAAAACGCGGCCAGCCTGCCATATTCGGAGTGAACCAGGTGATCCCGGGATGGGTAGAGGCTTTGCAGCTGATGCCCGAAGGTTCCAAATGGAGACTCTATATTCCTTCCGAACTGGGATATGGCGCACAGGGTGCCGGCGATATGATCCCTCCCC
>JAJPZL010000368.1 GCA_021204375.1 Bacteroides sp. | reverse complement strand
GTTATGGATTTGCCTAAAACTTTTCTCTTTTTTACCGAATCCTTACAATTAATTGAAAACTTAGATTAATTTTACACCTTTAACTATCATGGGAAAGTATGACCGATAACGATTTATTCTTAATTGATATCGACAAGGTACTAAGAGAAAAAGCACCGAAGCATTATAAATATATTCCGGGATTTCTGGTTTCTTATCTGAAAAAGATAGTACATCAGGAGGAGATCAATGTCTTTCTGAAAGAGAGCAAAGATAAGATCGGAGTAGATTTTCTGGAAGCTTCTCTGGGATTTCTGGATGTCGGCCTGGAAGTAAAAGGGGAAGAGAATCTTCCCAAAGAGGGTTTGTATACCTTTGTATCTAATCATCCGCTGGGTGGACAGGATGGAGTAGCACTGGGATATATACTGGGACGCCATTACGATGGTAAAATAAGATACCTGGTCAATGATATGCTGATGAATCTACGCAATCTGGCTCCGCTTTGTATTCCTGTGAATAAGACCGGTTCCCTGGCAAAAGATTTTCCACGCATGGTAGAAGCCGGCTTTAAGTCCGATAACCAGCTTATTATATTCCCGGCAGGTATATGCAGCCGCCGGCGTAATGGAGTAATACGTGATCTGGACTGGAAAAAGATCTTTATTGTAAAAAGTGTTCAGACACAACGGGATGTAGTGCCCATTCATTTTGAAGGGCATAACTCCGATTTCTTTTATAACCTGGCTAATCTTTGTAAGCTCCTGGGTATAAAGGCAAATATTGCCATGATATATCTGTCGGATGAAATGTTTAAAAATCGGCACAAAACCTTTACTGTAACTATTGGCAAACCTATTCCGTGGCAGACGTTTGATAAAAGTAAGACGCCGGCCCAGTGGGCTCAATACGTAAAGGATATTGTTTATAGTTTAAAGTAGAAAGTGTTAGTACGAAAAATATATGGAAGACATTATAGAACCGATAAGTAAGGAACTTCTAAAGTCTGAATTGACTGAGGATAAACACCTCAGAATGACCAATAAAAGTAATAACCAGATATATATTGTTACTTATCAGGATTCTCCCCATGTAATGAAAGAGGTCGGCCGGCTCAGGGAAATCACTTTCCGGGACGCCGGTGGAGGTACCGGTATGTCAATGGATATCGATGAATATGATATCATGGATAATCCTTATAAACAGCTCATCGTATGGAATCCCGAAGCAGAAGAGATACTGGGTGGTTATCGGTATATACGGGGTACGGATGTAGAATTTGACAAGTACGGTCACCCCAAACTGGCAACCGCCCATATGTTCAACTTTTCCGAAAAGTTCATTAAAGAATACCTGCCTACTACCATTGAATTGGGACGCTCTTTTGTAACAGTAGAGTACCAATCTTCCCGTTCAGGCAGTAAAGGACTCTTTGTACTGGATAATCTATGGGACGGATTAGGAGCTCTTACGGTTATTATGCCGGAAGTAAAATACTTTTTTGGTAAAGTGACCATGTATCCCAGTTATCACAGAGAGGGCCGGGATATGATCCTCTATTTTCTGAAAAAATATTTTGAAGACAGGGACGGTTTAATTACTCCGGTCCATTCCATCCGTATTGAAGCCAGCGAGGAGAAACTGGCTAAACTTTTTGACAGACCTACATTCAAGGAAAATTACCGTATTTTAAATAGCGAGATCCGTCGCCTGGGTTACAATATTCCTCCTTTGGTAAACGCCTATATGAGCCTGAGTCCCACCATGCGTATGTTTGGTACTGCTATTAATTACGGATTCGGGAATGTGGAAGAGACAGGTATCCTGATCGCTGTCAATGAAATTCTGGAAGACAAACGGATCCGCCACATTGAATCTTTTATCAAGAATGATCTGGAAGATTCCGGTATCACAGCCGGAGTCCATAAGTTTTTCTTCTCTTCCGGTATTCCGGAATAATAAAATTCTCTCCCTGTCCGGATCAGACAGCAGGAAGACTGTTCCCATTGATCTTTCGGTACAGGTCCAGGGCATAGACATCTGTCATCCCCGATACATAATCCAGCACAGCCTGGATTTTTTCATATAAAGTAGCGGCACGGGTCTGGTATTGATCCGATATTCTGTCCATCAATAATTTTGAATAGGCTTTCTCCGGCTCCATAACTGCCTGTATCATCAGGTCCAGCAAAGTAGTAATAACCCTGAAACCTGCCAGTTCTATGTCCAGCACATCTTTATAGCAATAGATCCTTTTTTTCGATAGTTCCGAACAGTTTTTATAGGCGGTAGCTGCCCGGTTTTCCACTTGTTTGATCAATGTCCCTTCAAACTCTCCCCGAAGTATCTTCTCTTCATTCTCTGTAAATACCCGGGTACACTCCCCGATAAGCAGTCCAATGACGGAAGAGCGCAGATAAGCTATCTGTTCATTCTCATCCTGTACGATATTGAAGGTTTTCAGGAAACGCTCTCTTTTATTCTCTTCAAAATAGCTTAATAAAAGTTCTTTAGTCTCTCTGGAAGTGATGATCTTAAGTTTATAGGCATCTTCTATATCCATGATCTGATAGCAGATGTCGTCTGCAGCCTCTACCAGATATACCAGAGGATGCCTGGCATACGCTGTCTTTTCATTATTAAGAGGGAGCAAACCTAATTCATCCGCGATACGGTGAAAACTCTCCTTTTCACTTACAAAAAAGCCGAATTTACACCGTTTTCCTGCCTCCTGCGAAGAGAAAGGATATTTTACAATAGAGGCCAGTGTAGTATAAGTAATGGCAAATCCTCCTTTTCTTCTTCCTTCAAACTGATGGGTCAGCAGCCGGAAGGCGTTAGCATTCCCTTCAAAATGGATCAGGTCTTCCCACTCTTCCGGTAGAAGCATACCCTTTAATTTCAGCCCGTTCCCTTCCGAAAAGTAAGAAGAGATAGCCTTTTCACCCGAGTGTCCGAAAGGAGGATTACCCATGTCGTGAGCCAGACAGGCGGCGGAAACAATAGAGCCGATCTCAGCCAGATAGGTCTCCTGCAGTTTCGGCTTTTTTTCAAGTAACTTTCTGGCTACATCATTGCCCAGTGAACGTCCTACACAGGATACTTCCAGGCTATGGGTAAGGCGGTTATGTACAAAGATACTGCCCGGCAGAGGGAATATCTGGGTTTTGTTCTGTAGGCGCCGGAACGGAGCTGAAAAGACCAACCGGTCATAATCGCGTTGAAACTCCGACCTGTTCTCTGTGCAGGAACCGTGGAACTCCTCCATCCCGAAACGTTTTGCTGAAATGATCCTTTTCCAATCCATGATTATCTTGACTTAAACTACCTGCAAAAGTATATAAAAAGGTTTAAATAGGTCGATAATTGCTTTGAAATCTGTATTTTCGCAAATTATAAACAAACAGTCCAATGAAAATACAGATCATAAATCGTTCCCGGCATGAGCTCCCGGGATATGCTACCGAACTTTCTGCCGGTATGGATCTTCGTGCCAATCTGGAACAACCTGTTGTTCTGCAGTCTCTGCAACGGGCTCTTATTCCCACAGGCATTTATATAGCCCTCCCTGCAGAATATGAAGCCCAGGTACGTCCCCGCAGTGGCCTAGCCCTTAAAAAGGGTATTACTGTTCTCAATTCTCCCGGTACGGTGGATGCCGATTACAGAGGTGAGATCTGTGTGGTCCTGATCAATCTTTCTCAGGAAGAGTTTGTTATTGAAGATGGCGAACGTATTGCACAGATGGTGATCGCTGCTCATGCAAAAGCCGACTGGGAAGAGGTAGAAGTATTGGACGAAACCCTGCGCGGTGCAGGAGGTTTCGGTCATACAGGAAAGAAATGAAAAGTCCCGATGATTAAAAACAAAATCAGATATTTTATAACAGTCGCCGGTTGGTGGGCCGGGATCATGTTCTTGCTGGCTGCCTGTGGTACCGGGAATAAATTATCCCAAAAATCAGATCCTCCGATGGAGGCAGGTTATCAGAGTCTCCTTAGCGAGGAAGAACAGCGTAAATATGATTACTTTTTTCTGGAAGCTTCCCGCCTGAAAGCAGCCGGAGAACCGGATGCTGCTTTTGACATGCTTTGTCACTGTATCGTTCTGGATCCGGAGGCTCCGGAAGCCCTGTTCGAGATCTCCCAGTTCTATCTGTATCTCCGGCAACCGGAAAAAAGCGAAGAGGCCCTTCGCAAGGCTGTGAAGAATGATCCGGATAACTTTTGGTATAACCAGGCACTCGTTGGCTTTTACCAGCAACAGGGAAAACGGGACGAGGCGTTGGAAGCACTCGAGAGTATGGCCCGGCGTTTTCCCGATCGGCGGGAGCCTATTTTCGGCTTGATCGACCTCTACAGCCAAACTCAGGATTACAGTAAACTGATAACAGCGTTAGATAAACTGGAAGAACGTATCGGAAAGTCCGAAGAGCTTACGCTGGAAAAATTCCGTATCTATCTCCAGATGGGCGATGAAAAAAAAGCTTTTCGGGAAGTAGAGAACCTCTCTGCCGAATATCCTAATGATTTTCGCTATAAGATCCTGGTGGGAGACTTCTATCTGCAAAACGGAAAAGAGGATGAAGCTTATAAAATTTTTCGGGAAGTTCTGGAGGCCGAACCCGATAATGCACTGGCTCTTTATGCACTGGCTAATTACTACCAGGCTACCGGCAGGAAAGAAGAGTATGAAGCGCAGATTGATACACTGTTGCTCAGTCCGAAAGTGGATCCCGAGATCAAACTGGGCGTGATGCAGAAACTGATCATGCGTAATGAACAGGCCGAGGGGGATAGTATCCGCATTATCCGGTTGTTCGATACTATATTGGAACGAGACCGGGAAGATACGAATATACCCATGCTTTACAGCCAGTACCTCTATACTAAAGGAATGAAGGAAGAGGCTATCCCCGTACTGGAACGTATCATTGATCTTGATCCGGAGAATCTTCCTGCCCGTTTGCAACTCCTCAGTAATGCGCTCATGGCCAACGATTATGCCGGGGTGATCCGGATCTCCGAGCCTGCTATCCTGGCCACTCCGAATGCCCTCGAATTCTATTTCTATCTGGCTATCGCCTATCACCAGGAGAAGCGGGAGGAGGATGCCGTTGAGATCAGCCGCAAAGCGCTTTTGCAGGTAGATGATGCAACAGATAAAAAGATCGTGTCCGACTTTTATAATATTATGGGGGATATCTATCATACCCAGGATAAAGTCACCGAGGCTTTCGCTGCCTACGATTCTGCCCTGGTATATAATCCGGAGAATATTCCCGTACTCAATAACTATGCCTATTACCTCTCACTGGAACGCAGAGATCTGGATCGTGCCGAAGAGATGAGCTATAAGACCATTAAAGCCGAACCGAACAATGCCACCTATCTCGATACATACGCCTGGATACTTTTTGAAAAAGGTCGCTATGCGGATGCAAAGATCTATATAGATGATGCCATGAAAAACGGAGGAGAGGAGAGCGATGTAGTCGTGGAACATGCAGGTGATATCTACTGCATGACCGGTGATAAAGAGAAAGCGCTCGAATATTGGAAACAGGCTTTGGAGATGGGCAGTGAGTCGGAAACGTTGAAGAAAAAAGTAGAACTTAAAAAATATATTCACGAATGAGAATATCCGTAAAAAATATCCTTCCGTTGTTACTTTTAGTAACCATTGTTTCCTGTAAATCCTCCAAAAGGGTTTCCGGAGGCTCTACGGCTGAGATTGCAGAAGGAATGAACGCTTTGGAAGCAGTGATAGAAAATCATGCAGATTTTACTACGCTCACTTCCCGCATGCGCATAACACTTCCGATCAAAGGAAATCCTACCTCTTTGAACGGCACATTAAAGATCAAGCGGAATGAGTTCATACAACTGTCGGTTCTGGCTCCTGTTCCACTGGTGAAAATTGAAGCTACTTCTATTGAAATAGGTCGTGAGCAGATCACCGTCATTGACCGTATTAATAAACGATATGTGGTTGCTCCTATCTCCGAACTGAAATCGCTTATAAAAACCGATCTGGACTATTTTGCTCTTCAGGCTCTCTTTACCAACTCCGTATTTTTACCGGGTAAAAAAGAGATAAACAGCCGTGATTTCCCGCTTTTTTCTTTAAGCCGGAGTGCCGACAACGGTGACTATCAACTATTCCGGAAGGAGAAGGGGCTTAACTATATTTTTTCCATTGATCCCTTACACGCCGAACTGACTGCCAGTCGTGTACAAACCTCCTCTTCTCCGTATGCTATGGAGTGGATGTATAGTAACTTCACACCACTTGGGGATAAGAGGTTCCCTTCCGAAATGAATATATTACTGGATGGAGGCAGTCGTACGGAGCAGGCAAGAATAGAACTTTCTCATCTCTCTGCGGATAGTGAAGATATTTCCCCTATCCAGATACCTGCCAGGTATGACGAAGTAAAACTGGAAAAACTGATCAGGCAACTTATCAATATATAATAAATGCGCCTTCTTTTCACGCTGATACTATGTCTCACTTTGGGGAGTTCCCTCTATAGCCAGTCCAATGCCCGCATTAAGGAGCTGGAGGAGAGGCGGTCGACCTTGCAGAGACAAATAGCTGAGAGTGAAAAGTTGCTGCAAACTACCAGCCGGGATGTAAAGAGCCAGTTGAGAACGCTCGAAACCCTCACCGGACAGATTGAAGAGCGTAGGCGTTACATCCGTACCCTTACCTCCGATATGGAAAGTATCGACAAAGAACTAGTGATCATCCGCAGGCAGATTGGTACCCTGGAGAAAGAGTTATCCGATAAAAAGAAAAAATATGAAACCTCCGTCCAGTACCTGCACCGGAATAAAACGGTAGAGGAGAAGCTCATGTTCATTCTTTCCGCACAGACCCTGGCCCAAAGTTACCGGCGGCTCAGGTATGTTAGGGAATATGCTACTTACCAACGTTTACAGGGAGAAGATATCCAAAAAAAGCAACAACAGATGCTTGCTAAAAAACAGGAACTGGAACAGGCACGGCGCTCTAAAGAAGCGTTGCTGCAGGAACGTTCCGTAGAACAGACCATCCTGGAGAGGCAGGAAAAGGAGAAGCGGACTTTACTGACCGATTTACAGAAAAAACAGAAAGGCCTACAACAGGAGATCCGGCAACGAAGATCCCAGGCCGATCAACTCAATGGTGAAATTGACCGCCTGGTAGCCGAAGAGATAGAGAAAGCCCGTAAACGTGCACAGGAAGAAGCACTCCGGGAGAAAAAAGCGACTGCTGAGGCGACTAAACCCGAAATAAATACCCCGGTCCCTGTAAAACCCGAACCAATCCGGAGTATGACCCTTACCAAAGCCGACCGGGAACTCTCCGGTACCTTTGCCGGCAACCGGGGACGGCTGCCTGCTCCTATAACAGGAGCCTACATTATTGTCAGTAAATACGGGCAATATACAGCACCGGGACTTAAGAATGTAAAACTTGATAATAAAGGGATTGATATCCAGGGACAGG
The DNA here is from genome assembly GCA_021204375.1 of Bacteroides sp. Taxonomy (GTDB): domain Bacteria; phylum Bacteroidota; class Bacteroidia; order Bacteroidales; family Bacteroidaceae; genus Bacteroides. The sequence continues at coordinate 1,350 of JAJPZL010000368.1, read as the reverse complement.
CAGGAGCCAGTGCCCGGGCTATCTTTGACGGAGAGGTAACAGCTGTTTTCCAGTTAAACGGATTGGTCAATGTACTGGTCCGCCACGGAAATTATATCTCTGTCTATTGCAACCTTGCCTCTACTACCGTCAAGCAGGGTGATAAAGTAAAGACCCGGCAGGAGATTGGCCCCGTATTTGCCAACCCGGCTGATGGCAACCGTACTATCCTGCACTTCCAGTTACGTCGCGAGACAGAAAAGCTCAATCCCGAGTTGTGGATCGAGCGATAACCTTTTTTATCCCATGATCTCTGTTCCGTCTATTAATTCTTTATAAAGCGTAAGAGCCTCTTCTATTTCACTGATCCGGATATATTCATCGGCAGTATGTGAACGGAATGACTTTCCGGGACCCATTTTCAGGGATAGGAAAGGCATCAATGCCTGGTCGGAGAGGGTTGGCGATCCAAAAGGCTTCCTTCCCAAGGCTACGGCCCGTCTGACGACCGGATGCTCTGGATCTATCCGGGAGGAGTTCAGGCGGAAAGAGCGGGCTTTTACCTCGGAGGTAACCAGATTCTTAACCGTATCGAAAATAACCTGGTTGCTATATAATTCATTGCTTCGTACATCCACTACAAAAGTGCAACTATCCGGTATCACGTTGTGCTGTGTACCCGCATTTACCTGCGTAACAGACATTTTTACAGGACCCAGCATCGGAGACTCTTCCGGAAAGCGGTAATCCCGGATCTTTGCCATATCTTCCATTGCTTTATAGATCGCATTGATTCCTTCATTGCGGGCCGCATGCCCGGCTACACCCCGGGCAGTAATATCCAGAACCAGTAACCCCTTTTCGGCAATAGCCGGATGCATACCGGTAGGCTCTCCCACAATTGCCAGCGTTACAGGGGGAAGAACCGGAAGTACAGACTCCACTCCGTTCTTTCCGGATACCTCTTCTTCGGCCGAAGCCAGAAAGATCAGGTTATAGGGCTGCTCTTTCTGACTTAACTCCCTGAACAGCATAAAAAGAGTAACTACACTGGCTCCGGCATCATTGCTTCCCAATCCGTAAAGTTTATCTCCTTCCATAAAAGGTGTATAGGGATCTCGCTGCCACCCTTCCACAGGTTTTACCGTATCGATATGCGAATTTAATAATAAGGTAGGCTTGAAAGAGTCAAATCCAGGAGCAATACACCAGATGTTATTCCCTTTACGGTGAGTTTCCATTCCTGCACCCTCTATATACTCCTGCAAAAAATCAGCCACCTCTTCTTCCTGCCGGCTCAGGGAAGGAATGGAAATCAGCGACTTTAGTAATGTCACGGCTTCTGTAACTATTGACTCTTTACCCATATCC
>JAJPZL010000020.1 GCA_021204375.1 Bacteroides sp. | reverse complement strand
GGATGAGGCAGAAGGCTGTTTCCGACAGATGAAACGGTTTACCGACTTCCTCAACTATACGATTGACGATTTTGAATAATTACATAATTAAAATATTAACCGCTAAAAGTATAAGATTATGGTAGTAGACAAACTTGAGAATCTGGAAAAATATGTATCTCTGAACCCTTTGTTTGCACAGGCAATTCTCTTCCTGAAATCGACCGATCTGAATGCACAACCCATAGGCAAAGTGGAGTTAAAAGGAAAAGAGCTGGTCGTTAATTTTGCGGAGGCTGCCCCTAAAACCAAAGAACAGGCAAAGCTGGAGACTCATAATGAGTATATTGATATTCAGATCCCTCTTACCGGCCCTGAAGTGATGGGATATACTGCCGGAGCCGATTGTATTCCTGCTGATGCTCCTTATAATCCGGAAAAGGATATTACCTTCTTTGAAGGTCCGGCAACCGATTATATAACTGTAAAACCTGGTATGTTTGCTATATTCTTCCCACAGGATGGACACGCTCCCGGAATTACCGAAACAGGAGTGAAGAAAGTCATTGTGAAAGTAAAAGCATAATCAACAACCGGTTTTATGAAGAAAGAAACTCTTAACTTAATAAAGAACGATCCTTATCTGGAGCCCTACGAAGAGGCTATTAACGGACGCTATGAGTATGCCTGGAAGAAAGAGGCCGAATTAACCCAAAACGGTAAAATTACCCTGAGTGATTTTGCTACCGGTTACCTCTATTTCGGAATGCACCGCACCGATAAAGGGTGGGTATTCCGGGAGTGGGCTCCCAATGCCACCGGCATCTATCTGGTAGGAACATTTTCCGACTGGAAAGAGAAAGAGAAGTTTGCTCTCAAACCATTGGAGAATGGTAACTGGGAGATCGAACTGCCTGCCGGTGTTATTCACCACGAAGACCTCTACAAACTACATATTTACTGGGAAGGCGGTAACGGTGAACGTATTCCTGCTTGGGCTACCCGGGTAGTACAGGACGAAGATACCAAGATCTTTTCTGCCCAGGTATGGGCACCGGAAAAACCATACGTTGCTAAAGAAACAGGGTTTAAACCTTTTACCGACCCCCTGCTTATTTATGAGTGCCACATCGGTATGGCTCAGCAGGAAGATAAGGTGGGTAATTATAATGAATTCCGGGAGAAAATTTTACCCCGTGTGGTAAAAGCCGGATATAACTGCATACAGATCATGGCTATTCAGGAGCATCCTTATTATGGAAGCTTCGGTTATCATGTATCCAGCTTTTTTGCTCCCTCTTCCCGTTTCGGAACGCCGGATGAACTCAAACAACTCATCGATGCAGCACACGAAATGGGCCTTGCCGTTATTATGGATATCGTTCATTCGCATGCGGTGAAGAATGAAGTGGAGGGATTGGGTAATTTTGCAGGTGATCCCTCCCAGTATTTTTATCCGGGAACACGCCGTGAACACCCGGCGTGGGATTCTCTCTGCTTTGATTATAGTAAGAACGAAGTCATTCATTTCCTCCTCTCCAATTGTAAATACTGGCTGGAAGAGTATCATTTCGATGGTTTCCGCTTTGACGGAGTTACTTCAATGCTTTATTACAGTCATGGATTGGGAGAGGCTTTCGTGAACTATGGTGATTATTATAACGGTCATCAGGATGGGAATGCTATCTGTTACCTGACTCTGGCTAATAAACTAATCCATGAGGTGGACAGATCTGCCATTACTATAGCCGAAGAGGTATCCGGAATGCCGGGTCTTGCGGTAAAGCCCGAAGAGGGAGGATATGGATTTGATTACCGTATGGCCATGAATATTCCTGACTACTGGATCAAGATCATCAAAGAAAAGATTGACGAAGACTGGAAACCTTCCGGCATTTTCTGGGAGGTGACCAACCGCCGGAAAGACGAAAAGACTATTTCCTATGCTGAGAGTCACGACCAGGCTCTGGTAGGAGATAAAACCATTATTTTCCGCCTGATTGATGCCGATATGTACTGGCATATGCAGAAGGGAGATGAAAATTATGTAGTTAACCGGGGAATTGCCCTGCATAAGATGATTCGCCTGGTTACAGCCAGTACCATCAACGGAGGCTATCTTAACTTTATGGGGAACGAGTTCGGACACCCTGAGTGGATCGATTTCCCGCGCGAAGGTAACGGATGGTCCTGTAAATATGCCCGTCGTCAGTGGAATCTGGTGGATAATAAAAAACTCACCTACCACTATATGGGCGACTTTGATGCGGCCATGCTCAAGACGATCAAAAGTGAGGATAAGTTCCAGGAGTTTCCGGTGGAGGAGATCTGGCACAATGATGCCGACCAGGTATTTGCCTACAGGCGGGGAGAACTGATCTTTGTCTTCAATTTCAATCTGGTAAGATCCTTTACCGACTACGGTTTTCTGGTGACTTCGGGAAGCTATCGGGTCGTACTTAATACAGACGATCCTGCTTTTGGGGGTAACGGATTTACAGACGATACCATTACTCACTTTACATTGCCCGATAAATTGTACCAGGAGGAAAATAAAGGATGGCTACAGCTTTATTTACCTGCCCGTACGGCAATGGTTCTGAGAAAAAGTAAATAGTAATCCTATATAAGACTATACATAGTCGGGTCAGGAAAATATTCCATTTTTCGGCCTGACTATTTTGTTTTTTATAAACTACCTGCTATATTTAAAGGGAATAGACCCTTTACCGGAGATCCCAAATTATACACACATACTATAATGAAAAAAATTATCTTTTTTTTAACGCTCTTTATCCCGTTGCTTCTTTGCGCACAGGAGGATAATAAATACCTGGTAGGTGCCGTACCGATGGTGGAGGGGAAAGTTGTCTTTTCCAGCACGCTTTCTCTACCAGGACTTAGCCGGGATCAGGTCTATGAGTCAGCTCTTGCCTGGTGCACGGATCGTCTCCGACAAAATGAGAATGCCGAAAACAGGATCATCTATACAGAAAAAGAGTCGGGGGTTATTGTAGGACAGGCCGAAGAGTTTCTGGTCTTCAGTGCCAATGCTTTTGCGCTCGACCGGGCTCTTATTTCTTACCGCGTCACCCTTACTGCTCAGCCAGGTTCCTGTCAACTGGAAATTTCACGTATCCGCTATGAGTACAATGTCGCTTCCAAGAAGACTCCCGAAAAGTATACGGCCGAAGAGCATATTTCGGACAAAGTGGCTCTGAATAAAGCACAGACCAAACTGGTTTTCGGTACGGCTAAGTTCCGCCGTAAAACAGTAGACCTGGTAGAGGCCTGGCAGGAATCTATGCAGCAGCACTTTATCCGTACAGGAGCTACCGTTTCCGTAAAACCGGTAACACCTCCCGTAATTGCCGTACAGCCTCCCCAACCTGTTATTACGGAACCCGTAGTAGAAGAGACTCCGGTAGTTGTCCCTGCGATTACTCCTGCTGCTGTAAATCCTGTGGCAGCTACAGGCGATCTTTCCGGATTCCGGCAGGTTACTCCCGATAAAATACCGGGAAATGTAATTAAAATGATCTCAGAAGACTGGATGCTTATTACAGCCGGAGACGATGCCGCATTCAACATGATGACGGCCAGCTGTGGCGGACTGGGACAACTCTATGGTAAACCTGTAGCTTTCTGTTTCATTAATCCTGCCCGTTATACCTATCAGTTAATGGAAAAGGAAGATATCTATACCCTCACTTTTTATACCGAAGCTTATCGGGATGTACTTCAGTTGGCAGGTACTACCTCGGGAAGGGACGGTGATAAGGTGAAGACCTCTGGCCTTACTCCGGTCACTACTCCTTCGGGCGGTAAAGCTTTTGCTGAAGCCTGGATGGTGATCGAGTGCCGTAAACTCATTGGCCAGTCATTTACCCTGGAAAGTATTTTTGATGAAACGGTTAAAGAAAGGCATATGGGGCAACCGTTTCATAAAATGTATATCGGAGAAATTATTGGAGTCTGGATTAAATAAAAATAAAAGAGAATTCCCGGTAGCTGATCCGTTACCGGGGATTTTTTTTATTATCTGGTTATTTAACCTCCGGATGATGATAACGTCCTTTCTTCAGAGTGATCTTTCCGTATTCAATCGCCCGTTCCGGACAACGGTGAATACAGGCCAGGCGTTGAATACAGTTATCCTTCCAGTGAGGTCTTTTATTTTCCATCCGGATCGTTCTTGTCGGACAAATAGTCGCACATAATCCGCAGGAGATACAGCTATCTGTAGAGTAAAAAGAGTTTTTTCCTAAGATATATCTGACAAACAGGGGTTGTATCAGCTTGCTTTTCACATACGGAAATCTTCCGGTAGTATACAGTTCAAGGGGTGTATGTTCAATCATTGCTTTTCCGATACTTTGTATACTTTCTGCAGCCTCTGATAATTTCTTTCGGGTCACTTCTTCGCTATCTATATCAAAACCCGGAAAAAGAATATAATTATTAGGCATGGTAACCGAGTAACAGGCTACAAAATTCCACCCTTTGTTTCGGATGGTTCCTACGATCCTATCACGACTATACCCACAATCATCTCCACAGGTGCAGACTACATAGACCGGTTGTTCTGTATAGCCTGTAAGGGATAAGTTTTTTATAAAAGCAGTAACAAAAGAGGGAGGTCCCAGGAGTGAACCGGAAATACAAAGATCAGTTTTTCTTCTTTCTCCAGTATAGGGAGAACGCTCTTATTCTTTATCAGATCGGAAATAGAGAATATATTTGTTTGTAACTGATCACTTAACTCATGGGCTACCAATTGCGAGTTACCTGTACCGGTAAAGTAGATTATCATATACTTTCTTTTTGGAAGGCAAAAATACATTTTTCCGGCGGTTATACAGGCCGGGATAGCGGATCTTATTTTACTAACGACTCATTATTCACCCTATTTTTAAAATCTCTGTTCCAACCTGTAGATCACAGAGTCCCTTTCTGCCAGATAGGGATGATCTCTGTCCGAAATATGGAGGATCAGGTGCCCGATCTCTCTCTCATCTTTATAGAGATAAAGATCGGGATAATCGTAGGCATACCCCTCTTCTTTGGCTCCTTTTTCATACTCCTGGCTACCGTTGGGTAAAGTGATCCGTTGTTGGCAGATATAGAAGTTTTTATAAAAAGAGAGGACCGTTTCTCTCCGGGAGTCTGTAGCAGGCTCTTCTCTCTCTGTCCCCTCACTCTTTTGGTAGATCCAGCGGGTATAATCCATATCATAGACCGGCTTCTCTTCTTTACAACCGATAGGCATAAGCAGTAAGAGCAGGATGATCTTATTTTTCATGCAATCATTCATCCGGCCTGTCAGTTGTTTTTTTCTCTGAGATCATCCGGACCATCCATTTCTCTATTTCAATAATAATAAATACCATCAGTCCGAGTCCGAACGGATATATCCAGTCTCCTATATCCATTGAGTAGGTTGCAAATACCTTGTTCATAAATGGGATATAAGTGATAGCCAGCTGAAGCAGGATCAATATTCCGGATACCAGGAAGGCTACTTTGTTGGAGAAGAAATCTTTATTCAGTGCAAAACCACGGATGTTCCTGGCATTGAACATATGGAACATCTGTGAAATAACAATGGCATTTAACGTGATCGTTTTTACGGCATTCACACTCCATCCGTGCGTAACCAGGTATAGGGTCAGTAAGAGGGTACCTCCTCCTATCAGGGTAGAGACAAACAGGATCCGCCAGAGGAAATAGTTGCTTAATAAAGGTTCTTTGGGTAACCGGGGCGGACATTGCATCGTATCCGGCTCGGCCTTTTCGAAAGTCAGCGCAAAGGATATGGTAATGGCAGTGACCATATTTACCCACAGGATCTGTACCGGGGTGAGTGGCATGATCGTACCAAACAGGATGCTGGCTATGATCAGGAAGCTTTCTGCCCCGTTGGTGGGCAGAATAAAGAGGATCGTCTTTTTCAGGTTATCGTACACCCGGCGTCCCTCTTCCACAGCGGCTACGATAGTACTGAAGTTATCATCTACCAATACCATCTCAGCAGCTTCTTTGGTTACTTCGGTCCCTTTAATACCCATAGCAATCCCTACATCTGCCTTTTTCAGAGCTGGTGCATCGTTGACACCGTCTCCTGTCATGGCACATATCCGTCCGTTATCCTGAAGGGCGGTTACCAGTTTGATTTTGTTTTCTGGACTGGTACGGGCAAAAATATCGTATTCATTTACTATACTCCGGAGCTCTTCGTCTGACATCCGTTCCAGCTCTTTTCCTTCCAGTGCATGTTCACCGTCGCCTATCCCCATTTCGCAACCAATGGCTTTGGCAGTGTCTATGTGGTCACCCGTGATCATTTTAACGGTGATACCTGCTCTTTTACACTCCGCAATGGCTTCGATAGCTTCCGGGCGGGGTGGATTAATAATTCCCGCTATTCCCAGAAAAACAGCTCCTCTCTTCAGGTCTTCATGCGTAACTTCTGTTTGCGAAGGATCGGCTATTTTATAAGCGGCTCCTATGACCCGCTGGCCCCTGCCTGCCAGCTCTTTGATCTCTCTGTCCCAGTAATCGTGATCAAAGAGCTGAACCCCTTCTTCATTTTTCTCTTCACATACTTTTTGTAAAAACCGGTCGGGAGCTCCTTTGATAAAAATGATCTTTTTATCGCCCGCCTTTGCCAGTACAGCCATATATTTATAGGAAGAATCAAAAGGAAGCATATCAATTTTTTCAATGTTGTTTTCACGGAGGTGGGTCTTTTCATACAGAGTGATCAGGGCACCTTCTGTAGGGTCACCGTTTACTACCCAGTTACCGGTTTCGTCCCTGCGGATGGAGGAGTCGTTACAAAATTCGAAGCAATTTATCAGGTTCTTCAATACCTCTTCTTTATTGGGATCTACTCTCTTACCATCCAGTAGAATATCACCTTCCGGTATATATCCGCTTCCTGTTACTTCATACTCTTGTTCTTTGACCACCAGGGTTTTTACTGTTATCTCGTTTTTAGTCAGCGTTCCGGTCTTATCCGAACAGATAACGGATACTGCTCCCAATGTCTCTACGGAAGGCAGGTTACGGATGATTGCTTTTCTACGGGCCATATTCTGTACGCCGATGGCCAGTATGATAGAAAGAATGGCAGGTAATCCTTCGGGAATGGCTGCTACTGCCAGACCGATTACTGAGAGAAGAAGTTCCTGGGGAGAGTAATCCCTGAAGAAGTAACCAAACAGGTAAACCAGGATAGCGATTACTACAATGGCTATGAAAATCGTTTTTCCCAGCCGGGCGGTTTGTTGCAGCAGAGGAGTAGTAAGTGTATGGGTTTCGGAGATCAGTGTATTGATCTTTCCCAGTTCAGTGTCGGCTCCGATAGCTATTACTATTCCGGCGCCTGTTCCTGCACTGACGGTCGTACTGGAAAAGGCCATGTTACAGCGGTCGCCCAGTACAGTCCCTTCTTCCAGTACCCCGTCACACTTTTCAGCAGGTACGGATTCTCCGGTTAATACTGATTCTTCTATCTGCAGATTGTTTATTTCGGTGAGCCGCATATCGACGGGAACTTTATCTCCCGGTGAGAGAAGCACTATATCCCCCACAGTGAGCTCTTTGGAATCGATCTCTTTGCGTTCTCCGTCTCTTATCACCTGTGCTTTAGATGAAAGCATATTTTTTATATTTTCCAGGACTTTCTCTGCTTTATTCTCCTGGATATAGCCTATAAGTACATTGATAATAGTTACGAGCAAAATTACGATGGTGTCTATATAATGTCCCAGCACAGCTGTTATAATGGCTGCCAATAAAAGAATATAAATAAGTACGTCGTTGAACTGTTTCAGAAATTTTATAATTCCCGGCGTTAATCTCTTTTTAGGAAGTTCGTTCTTACCCAACAGAGTAATCCGCTCCCGAACTTCTGTTTCAGTCAATCCTCTCTTACAATCTGTGCCCAACCGGGTAATTACCTCCGCTGTTTCGAGACTGTACCAGTTATTTTCTGCGTTTTTATAATCCTGCATGGTTTTTGTAATAAAAGGAAAGAGTTATACCTGTAAGGAGTCTGTTTAATAAGCGGTCCATCCGCCATCCCCGATGATCACTTCGCCATTAATAAAGCTGGACTCATCCGATTCCAGGAAAAGAGCGATACGGGTTATTTCCGTAGGGCGGCTGATGCGCAGATTAAGAGCTAGTCCTTCGGGAATGGATTCGCGTACCATGGGAGAGATACGTGTGTAATCAATCTCGTGGTCTTCATAACTCTCCATCCTGCCGGGAGCAATGGCATTGCAGCGGATACCCTGTTCCGCATAGATATAACCTACATTCTTAGTCATCCCGATAAGACCGTGTTTGCTCACTGTATAAGCTGTTCCGGCACGGGCTCCGTAAAGACCGGCAACGGAGGCAATATTGATAATAACTCCCGATCGGGCCGCTATCATACTTTGTAAAGCACGGCGGGTGGCGTAAAAAGGACCGTTCAGGTTGATAGCCATTACTTTGTCCCAGAGCACATCTTTTACTTCACTCAGGTGAGTATAGTTATCCATAATACCTGCATTGTTGACCAGGATATCGATTCGCCCATACTTTTTTACGGTCTCATCTACAGCTGCTTCTATCTCTTTTTACGAAGACATATCAACTACAATCGTATGTACCGAAAAATTTCTGGGATCCGTATACTCTTTGATCAGGCCCAGATCGGCTTCGTTTATATCAGTGGCTACTACCTGAGCACCTTCAGAAGCAAAGAGAGAGGAGATACGACGCCCCAACCCGGTAGAGGCACCCGTAATAAGTGCCACTTTATCTTTCAATCTTGTCATAAGTTTTTTAATTATTTCTTATAACAAGCAAATGAAATATAAAGTTCCGTTCTAAAATATTTATCATTAAAGAAGGGGAGGAGAGAGCAGGGAAGAGGTCGTTCCGTAATAGGATAAATCC
>JAJPZL010000300.1 GCA_021204375.1 Bacteroides sp. | reverse complement strand
TTTTAAAATAGATTAAAGCTGAAAAAGAAAGTTCATGAAGGATTAATTAATCCACTGAGTGAGTATTATACCGGAGGATATCCGAAACAGTTACAAAAAGCTCCGGGTTTACAGGAAGAGATGACTCCTGTACCGGATTGTGGAGAAGAGACTTATGTAGGTAATAACCGGTTAAAAGGCCGTAAAGCATTGATCACCGGAGGTGATTCGGGAATTGGCCGTGCTGTAGCGATCACTTTTGCCCGTGAAGGTGCGGATATTGTTGTGAATTACCTGCCTTCGGAACAGAAGGATGCCGACTCACTGGCTGAGTTACTGGAAAAAGAGGGCCATAAGGTACACCTGGTTCCGGGTGATTTGAGTGAAGAGAAATTTTGCAGAGAGTTGATAAAAACTGCTGTGGAAAAGTTGGGAGGACTGGATATTATGGCATTGGTTGCCGGCAAACAGGTAGTCCAAAAGAGCATTCAGGATATTACTACCGAGCAATTAATGAGTACATTTGCAACCAATGTATTCTCCCTCTTCTGGATCGTACAGGAAGCGTTGCCTCACATGCCGGCCGAAAGTACGATTGTAACGACGACCTCTATTCAGGCTTATCAGCCGAGTCCCATGTTACTGGATTATGCTGCCACCAAAGGAGCTATTATGGACTTTACCCGGGCACTGGCCAAACAGGTGGCAGAAAAAGGTATCCGGGCAAACTCGGTAGCTCCGGGTCCTATCTGGACAGCTTTACAGGTTTCCGGTGGTTAGCCCCAGGAAAAATTACCGGAGTTCGGACAGGATACTCCGCTTAAACGTGCCGGACAACCGGTAGAGCTGGCAGGAGTGTATGTATACTTAGCTTCCAATGAATCAAGCTACGTAACAGCTGAAGTATATGGAGTGACCGGAGGGAACCATACGATGTAATTGTAAAACCCTGTTCTTGCATATAAGTAGGGCCGGCTGATCTGTTAAGCAGATAGACCGGCCCTGCTGTTTTATTATTTATTTCAGCGTTTAAGAGTAACAGGCGATTCTGATACTGTGGTCAACGTACCCGCTTCAGGATCTATATCCAGCAAATGGTTTCCTGTACCCGACATAAGGACCAACTGATCTTCGGAGACAAGATACCACTTTCCGTTTATCTGGTTACCGGGTTTTTTCCATCCAAAGGTATGATCGGAAAGCAGGCTGAGAGATTCTCCCTCTCCGTTATAAACAGCCGTCAGATTCCGGTTCTTGTCTGCCTTTTTATTCTTCTCTATCTCTATCACATGGGTGATGACCAGTTGCTGTGCAGATCCCTCCTCGTCCGCGTGTTTATCTGCCATATAGCCATAAAAACGGGCAAACACATATTCTCCGGCTTCGGGCTGAAGGTCACGGTAGTTTGTTTCGGCCGTAATGGAGTGTTCTCTCATCGCAACAGGGAGCCTGGTACCGGTAGCTTCTTCCAAAAGAACGGCAGTATCGGCCATATACATATATTCACCGTCAAAATAGTATTCCGGAGCGATGGTTATCTGGGTATATGGTATCGTATCGTAGATAACTTCTCCTTGTTTGGAGTTGCCTTTTCTGCCACAGGAAGCAAACATAGCTGCGGAAATGATCAGAATGAAGTTTTTAATTTTCATATTCTCTATTTTTAAATTGAAACATACTTAAAACTGGAAATAGATAAAAGGTTGGATCTCACTGCTCTTGACCTGGATCATGAAATAGATCAGGGCAACCAATAACAAGGCTTTGCCGGCCAGTGGTAAGGATATAACAGCTTTACCGGCCTTTTGTTCCCAGGAGGAAGGGGCCAGATGCAACAGGAAACCCAGAGTCATAAAGAGCATTACTTTCCAGTATCCGGTAACCAGCTGCGGGAAGAGTTCCGGATGGAAATTGGTAAAGATCTGACGGATCATATCCATGGAACCGGAAAACTCTGTATTCCGGAAAAAAATCCAGCAGAAACAGACAAAATGAAAGGTAATGATAGTCCCGCCTACCCTGCGGATCCCTATACTCTTCTCTCCTTTTTTCCGGCCTGTGAACTCCATCCACATTTTGTGGCAGGCAAGGGCAGTACCGTGCAGGGCTCCCCATACCACAAAATTCCAGGAAGCTCCGTGCCACAATCCTCCCAACAGCATGGTAATAAAAAGATTGATATATTGCCGGAAGCGTCCCTTCCGGTTACCTCCGAGAGAAATATAGAGATAATCTTTCAACCACGAGGAGAGGGAGATGTGCCACCTGCGCCAGAATTCGGTAATAGAGGCAGACTGATAAGGAGAGTCAAAGTTAATATTGAAATGAAATCCCAGCAAAAGGGCAAGCCCGATAGCCATATCGCTATATCCGGAAAAGTCACAATAAATCTGCAGGGCGTATCCGTATACCCCCATCAGGTTCTCTACCCCGGAGTAGAGGGTAGGATTGACGAAGATGCGCTCTACAAAGTTCATACTGATATAGTCGCTGATAACTACCTTCTTAAAAAGTCCGCAAAGGATCAGGAAAACTCCCCTCCCGAACATCTCCCGGCTGACAAAAAGGGGTTTACGGATCTGCGGTATAAAGTCGCGGGCGCGGACAATAGGGCCTGCCACCAGCTGGGGAAAGAAGGAAACATAGAAGGCATAATCCAGCAGACGTTTCAGGGGGATGATATTACCCCGGTAGACATCAATGGTATAACTCATAGACTGGAAAGTAAAGAAAGAGATACCTACCGGCAGGAAAATCTGATATACCAAGAGTTCACGTCCCATCAGGGAGGCTACAATACCGGAAAGGAAGCCGGTATATTTGAAATAGCTTAGGAGCCCCAGATTAACCAACAAGCTCCAGCAGAGGAGCATCTTTCGCTTTATTTTTCCCTGAGTACCGGCCATCAAACCGGCTGTAAAAAAGTCGTTCACCGTAACTATTGCCAGCAAAAAGAAGTAGGTTCCGCTGCTCTTATAGTAAAAATAGTAAGAGAAGGCGGTTACAAAAAGAATGCGCCATGTATCTTTACGATACAACAGTGTATAAATGGTTATAAATGCCAGAAAAAGCCATAGAAAAACTCCGCTGCTGAAGATCATGGGTGAGCGGGGATCGTAAAACAATACCTGCACCAGTTTTTCTATGTCAAAATTAAAATAAAACATAGTGATTGTATCCTTTTATAAGGGCTTCTGCCAGTAACTGTCCCTGAATGGTATAGGCTTCGGGCATATAGTATACGTGATCGGGCCGCATCATTCCTTTGTTCTTCCAGTTCAGGCAGGCGTGTGAGCTTTCTCCCAGAATGGTATACATATCCCATACTCCTAACGAATGCCCTTCCGCATACCGGCAAATAGTATTTACAGCGTGTATGGTACGGGGATTGATAATATAATTTCGTTTCCGGTCTACCCGTATTCGCTCATAAGAACCGGGAGGGGTGGTAAGAAGGATGGGAACATCGGGCATGTAGATACGGACAAGCCCCAGCAATTCGTTAAGCTGGTTATAATGAATTTCGGGCTTATAGTTACGGCCATGGCTTTCATTGGTTCCCAGGGAAATAATAAGAAGGTCAGGCTGTAAAGCAGCCATCTGCCGGATAGGGTCAGGACGGGTAAAAGTGACGCAGGTAGCACCGTTAATGCATATCTCCGTATATTTTACGGCTCCGAAACTCTCCTGTAATACCTCACCTACAGTACGGGGAAAGATACGTCCACGGGTATGGCTATCTCCTATATGTACAATACGAACGGAATCGGATGATCCTTCCTGTTTGATCTGGCGTAATCTTTCGTAGAGGGAATGGAGCCAGGAAGTTTCATCCCGGATTATATTGATACGGGTTCCTTTAAAATCGTCTGGTATGGAACAGGTAAGAGGAATGGTATCATTCTTTTCCCTCAATTGCATAGAGGTACGGACAGGAGCATTTACTTGTGCCAACGGCGGTAAAGCATCCTGAGTAGCGAGACCGGAAGCCAGGCTGATAATAAGTATAAGTAGGAGATCAATCCGTTTCATACTCCCTCCTTTTATCATACTGCTCTTTTCCATAGAGCAATGTTTCATACAGTATCTTTGCCAGATGTTTTCCGCCTTTAAAATTGATATGGGTATAGTCGTAATTAGCCAGCGAAGGGGTGGCGTGTACCATATCGGCTATACTTCCCTCTCCTCCCATTGCTTCAAACATATTCCAGAAGGCTATTCTATTCTCGGCAGCAATGGCCTGCTGATAGCGGATGAGATTCTTTACACCCGGCATGGTGGCCAGCTCTCCCTCTTCGTTCCGGTAATTCCGGTCACCTACGGAAAGCAGCAGGAAACCGGCCTGTGGGAAGCACTCTTTGAGGTGGCGGATGGTATGCTTCATGGTGTTCTTGTAATAGTTATAATCATATCCCCACTCGGTAGCCACATTCAATCCATACTGCAGGATAATAAGGTCATAGGGACGTACCCGGTTAAACTCTTTCAGCATCTCTGCGGAGATTGTACGCAGGCTACCGCCTGATCCTCCCCGGAGAGAAAAATTATCCAGTACTACCCCGTTCTTTCCATCCATAGCTGCCCCAAAAAAGCGGAGTGAATTGTTTCCCGGGACTTCCCAGCGTATAGTGCGAATGGTTCCTTCCAGGTTCATCTGTTGTAAATAGGGACTGGGATAGTAGTTTTCGACTATTTCGCCTCCCCGGTTGATACGGGCCTTAATTTCGCAGACAGTATCTGTCATAAAATAGAGCGTGGCTGATTGACAGGAGTCCAGACAAGAAAGATAGGAAACTCCGCTTAACTCCAGCCAGGCCTCTTTATAGGGTACAAAATAGTCTCCGGAGATTCCCTGACGGCGTTTATGAAAGGAAAGGGTATCGGTAGCAGAGTAACTGCGCCATCCTTCGAAACGGTGACGGACAGTAGGACGGTAACTGCTAATAGCTGAAGTGACAGGTACGAATCCAACCCCGCATCCTCCATACTGCTTTTGTAGCATCTCCCTGAGATCAGAAGTAAAAATATCTCCTTCAATAAAAGAGTCGCCGAATACGGCAATACGTACAGGCCGTTTTTCCCGGATCTCACGATCCAGCGCCTGGTAATAGGAGGTCATTCCCCGCCTGGTGCTATCACTATAATCTTCAATACAGGTAAGACCGGTACGGCAGGTATCTATAAAAGCCGGCTTAATAAACGGTACCGGTAACAGGGTATCCGGGTTAACGATAGGTAAGGTATCGGCTACAGGAACACGCATACGGATATCACTCAACAGATCTATTGCTCTCAGGGAGCGACCGGATAACTGTAAGGGTGGTAGAAGATTTAATCCTGATAGCATAAGCATGACCAGTATAGTAAGTAGAAAGGTATGGAACAGATAGTTCTTCATTCAGAATCTCATTTACACTGCAAAGATACAATGTTTGCACCAACTTCCGTTAAACAGAAAGGTATAAAAAAAGAGCTGTCAGGGATGACAGCTCCTCTTCAAAATCTATCTATACTATTTTCTCAGATTGTCTTTTCTATATTCCAGACAAAGGCGCGAAGTCCGAGACGCTCGGTGGCTTTATCAAGGGTATGTAAAATTTCTAGAAGCGGATCGACTTTTTCATCCTCTACCACAGTAATAATGGCTGAGCACATGGAAGGCCAGGCATGGCTACCGTAATGGGGTTCACCGGTTTTGGAACCACGTCCCTGTACCTGCTGGATATAGGAGAATCCGCGGCAATTCTGGCGATCAAGTATATTGATGATCCGCTCATAATAAGCCTGATCAAATACGATCATTACTGATTTCATATTCTATGTATTATTTCAATTATTAATTTTCACTCAATTGCTGTACTTCACGCAGTTTACGACGCTGACGCTTAATACCAGTACCGGCAAACATACAGTAAAGTACAGGTACCAGGATAAGGGTAAGCAAAGTAGAGAGGGTCAACCCTCCGATCACAGAAACTCCCATCGGACGCCATGTTTCAGCTCCCTGACCTATCCCGATCGCCATTGGTATCATACCCAGGATCGTAGTAAGGGTGGTCATCAATACCGGACGAAGACGACTCTTACCTCCATTTACCACTGAACTGATAATCGACATTCCTCTTTCACGGTTCAAACTGATATAATCCACCAGTACAATACCATTCTTCACCACGATACCTACCAGCATGATCATACCGATCATAGAGATCACGTTCATGGTTGTTCCGGTCAGGAACAGCGCCAGGAATACTCCGGCAAAGGAGAAGGGCAATGAGAACATAATGATGAACGGATAGGTAAGGGATTCAAACTGGGCAGCCATTACAATGAATACCAACATGATAATCAGTATCATCAGCGTCATAAGATCTGCAAATGCTTCCTGCTGGTCTTCATAAGAACCGGCCAGCTTGATCGTTACCCCCTGGGGAAGATCCATCTTAGAGATCTGTTGCTGTGCTCCGGCAACGACTTTATCCATGGATGCACCGGAGATAACGGCCTGTACGGTATTGACACGTTCACGGTCTTTACGTTCAATGGTAGGAGGAGCGGCACGTTCTACGACTGTACCGAGTTCACGCAGACGCACTCCTTCACCCTGTGCATTATAGACCAGGATATTCTCAATGGTTTCAATACTTTGCCGGTATTCAGGTGCATATACTACACGGATATCATACTCCTCACCGTCTTCACGATACTTGGAACTGATAGAACCGTTGATACAGTTACGCACGTATGAAGCAGCGGTAGCGAGGTTAAGACCATTGAGTGCCAGTTTCTCCCGGTCAAAGTCGATCTGGTACTCCGGTTGATAATCACTACGGCTGATAGTTACGTCGGCTGTACCCGGCACATTATCAATAATACGTTCGCGCAGTTCAGTGGTCACCCGGTCGGTAGCATCGAAATCGTATCCGTAAACCTCAAGGTCAATGGTAGATTGTCCTCCCATACTACCTCCACGGTTACCCCCTACGTTTACCTGGTAATCTTTAATTTCAGGAATTACCGCAAGGTCTTTGCGCATCTCCTCACAGATCTCTACAATCCCCCTTTTACGCTTGGTAGGTTCACTTAAACGGATATTGAAAGATATAATATGAGTACCATTATCACTCAGGTTAGCAAAGGTATTATCGCTGTCTGCCTGTCCCACAGTGAAGTTAATGACTTTGATCTCCGGATATTTTTCCTTCCAGGTTTCCAGAACCCGCAATGCAACATCCCGCGATACTTCCGTACGGCTACTGATAGGCATCTCCAGTTCCACTCCGATACGGGCATCATCACTGGTAGGGAAGAACTCTGTTCCTACCCTGGTCATAGTAAACATACTAGCCAGAAAAACGATAAAGGCTCCAAAGACAACTTTACCACGATTTCTCACAGCCCAATCCAAAATTTTGGCATATCCACTATCAATTCCATCCAGCACTTTATGGATCGGCGTGAAAACAATGTCAAACAGACGACTATGTTTAGGTTTAGGTCTCAGAAGCTGTGCACACATCATCGGAGTAAGTGAAAGAGCAGAAGTTGTGGAAACAATCATAATTACGGTTACCATCCACCCCAGCTCCTTAAACATAATACCCATCATACCCGGTACCATAGTCAACGGGAAGAATACTGCCAAGAGAGTCAGAGTTGAAGCGATTACGGAAACTGCCACCTCATTGGTTCCGTGAATGGCAGCCTGTTTGGGGTCGCTACCACGTTCAATATGGGTCGTAACATTCTCCAATACCACAATAGCATCATCCACCACGAGACCAATGGCAATGGTCAGCGAAGTAAGGGAGATTATATTGAGGGTACTTCCGGCAATGACCAGATAAATGAACGAGGCAACCAGCGAGAACGGAATGGTAATCAAGATGATCACTGTCGATCTCCAGCGGCCCAGGAACACAAATACGACAAGACCTACAAAGATAAGGGCGTCACGCACTGTTTCAACCAATGATTGAATGGTATTACGGATATTGTCCGAGGTATCTACAATAATACCGATCTTTACATCGGAAGGTAGATTTTCCTGTAACCCGGGCAGAGCGGCCATTACCTTATTGGATATCTGTACCGAGTTTGCTCCGGACTGTTTCTGAATAACGATCATAGCACCCTGGACACCGTCGTTATAGGTTTCCTGGCTACGCTCTTCTACCGAATCGACTACACGGGCTACATCTTTGAGATAAACGGTTTTGTTGTTATAAGATCCGACAACGATCTTTTCCATCTCTCTAGCATCCTTGAACTCTCCCTCTACACGGACAGCAAAGGTTTCGGTACCAATATCAAAGGTACCTCCCGGTACGTTCCTGTTTTCGGCAGCAACGATCTGGGAAATAGTTTCGATACTCAAATTGTATGCCTCCATACGAATAGGGTCGACATAGATCTGCACTTCACGCTGCGGAGCACCGGAGATAGATACGGAACCGACTCCACCAATACGTGCCAGCGGGTTGGCCAATCCATCGTCTAGGATCTTATATAAAGCGGGAAGACTTTGCTCTGCCTGTACGGAGAGGAGTATAATAGGGATCATATCGGTACTGAACTTAAAGATAATAGGACTCTCTGCCTCATCCGGCAAAGAGGATTTTACCTGCTCCAGTTTATCGCGTACATCGTTTGTCAAATCATCAATATCTTCTCCGTATTCGAACTCCATGGTAATCACAGAGATATCTTCTCTGGACTGTGAAGTGATATGTTTTAGATTACTAACCGTATTCAATACGTTCTCCATCGGACGGGAAATATTATTTTCCACATCGGAGGCACTCGCACCGTCATACGAAGTCATGATCAGCAAAGTGTTTGTTTCGATATCCGGATAGAGGTCAATAGGTAGTTTCTGGAGTGAAAAGAGCCCGAAAACCACCACAGCAATAAAGACCAGTGAGGTCATGATAGGTCGTCTAACTGAACCTTCGTATATAC
>JAJPZL010000166.1 GCA_021204375.1 Bacteroides sp. | reverse complement strand
GCCTTTAAAAAAGATTCATCTTTGATGAGCAAAGCAGGAAGAGAACCGCCCGCCATCAATACCGCCCATCCCAGATCGGAATGTTTCTGGGAGAAATAGGTAACTGCCTTATCAGGATATTTTTCCCGGTATTCAGCAACTGCTCTGTAAACCTCTTCGAAAGTGACATTCCCGATCTTCATTTTACGGGCAAACTGACGGGGGCCATGCTTTGTCCTCCTTCGGGTGCATAGATATTTCCATCGTTTCTGTAATGCCAGTACTTAATATCGATCATATCCACCACCTTCGAACGAGCCGGGTCGCTCAGGATAGCATCCAGTACATCTTTGGTGGTACTAAGTGCCACGACTGCCGGTTTACCGGTCTCCTGTTTCCACTCAGCAATGACATCCAGCCAGAACTCTATAAAGTGGAGAGGACCTGTATACTCTTCACTGATCATCTGTACTACATTAGGATGATCAGCAAAGGCTTCCAGGCATTGGCGGATATACCCCCGGTGCAATTCACGACACACCGGATGGTCTATATCATAAAACATATCGGCAAGAAAGATACGCTTATCCCCCGCAAAGGGAACCGGCTCCGGAAAACCGGTACCGTTTATATTGTTCACATCCCGCCAGGGAGAGTCTACCCAGTGTGCGCCTGCTTCTAATATATTATGTTGGAAATAGTTCTGGTGTAGCAGCACCATACCCCGGGTAGCTGCTTTCCGGGTATATTCCTGCAACCGCAACCAGTACCAGAGATTAGGTTTAGTCAGGTCATACCGGCTCAGTCCGTCCCAGGCTTTTCCCTCACCGCTACGGGTAAAAGGCTGCTCATAGAAAGGGGCCCATACATCTGCGTCACGACGACTGATCCGTTCGTGGTCGTTCCTGCGCTGGTCATACCATAATCCATAATTGTGATCTACTACCGCAACTCCCTCATCGGCCAGCATTTCAACAACTTCGTCCATACGATCGGTCAGACCGTATCCCTCTCTTCCCGGAACAAAACGGGTAACATGTGGAGCAGAGGATCCCAGATTGGTTTTGCGTACCTTCCCGCTCCACCAGCGTACCTGTAAAGAGCGGCCGGCAATTAATTTACCATCGGCCTGCCATACTCCGTTCTCCAGGGAGTACAAGCGGGAAGGTGTAGTTACCGGTTGCGGTTTTCCTTGGATCTGATCCATACTCTTCAATCCCTGCGAAGATACAAAAGCAGTGTAAGGTTGCTGCATGATCCACTGGGGCAAAGTAACCCGGGGAATAAAGACAGCTTTTGCCTGTTCCAGTGCTTCTTCTACCGAAGGACTGGTGGTAGCATGGGTATTTATTTCCAGGATCCCGGCTCTCTCCTGTATCTCTTCGCCTAAACGTTCCTGTAGCTGGGCATAGAACAGGCTACGCGGAGTTACATGGTTATTGGAGTGCGCCCACTCCCCGTCACCCGAGAACTGAGCCCAGCAACCATAGGCACGGTTTATGGCATCGCCAGCGGGTGAATAGCAATGGATCTCAGCAGCTGTACATTGCCAGAACATACTGTTACCCGTATTCCATCCCGTCCCGTTCTTATCCTGCCCCAGGTTTTTAAAAATCAGGTCGTGGTCATCTATATTCACAATATCAAACAGCAATCCAGGCGACCAGATATCCACCGATCCGCTAAAGCCTAATGATTCTTTGGATTCACACTGTACAAAGGCATTCGGCCCTGCTGCACAATAACCGGCAGAGAAATCGTGCATTCCATATTCTGAGAAACAGCGTTCAAAAAGGGTAAGTTGTCCCATAGTATGGAACACCCGTCTGCGCCAGCCTGCATGTTCGGAGACCGAATTCCGGGCCATACAATCCTGCACGGTTACTTTTGATACGCCGGGCTGTAGAATAACCGCACTACCCGCCAGGTTATAGAAGTTAACCTGCCTTACCCAGCAATTTTCCGCATTATCGATATAAATGCCATTCCAGGCATGGTCTTCATCCTTCGGATTACTCTTATTATAATCAGAGATAAGGGTCAGATGCTCTACCCCTGAACGGGAAATTCTCCCCGACCAATCATAAGAGACTATATACCCGCTCCCGTAAGCAGGATCCAGGGCTGTAGTAATGGGTGCATCCAGGATAATTTCCCCGGCAGCAACCTCCGTCACTGTACGATCCCAGACTATATCCACATCTCCCGGTTTCTAGCCAAGCGCCCCGATACCCCCGCCAAAAACAGAGCAACCGATCTTCTGGATCCATCTATTGACGGAAGGGCGTACGACCTATACCCGATCTCCTACCGATAAACGGTTGTTATGCGCAACCGGTAAGGATAAACTTCCTACCGGAACATAGTCACCGACAAAAAGAGTGTCTCCTTTAGTCTGAAGATCATTCCCGCCATCTACATAGACAATCGCTCCCCTGTGAACACCTTTTTTAAAAAGAATGGTCTCTTCTTTATCTGCTCCGCGAAGTACTACTCCGGAGGCACGGATATAGAGAGGCTTTTCCAGGATAAAAGTTCCTTTATCCAGCAGAACCGCTCCCCGGTATTCCGATTTATCTATAGAAAGTTCAGAGACATAATCGATCGCTTGCTGAATACGCTCAGTGTTATCTCCTTCCGTCCGGGAAACAAATACCACATTCTTAAGATCCGGTATAGGTTGTTCCGACCGGTCATATCCGGCATACGAGAAATCGATTACACGATTTCCCTGTGAGTCGGTATTGTATACTATTTTTCCCTGCTCTACATTCAAAGCAAAGGTTTGTGCATGAACCTGTACAAACCCTACTACACAAAGAAAGCAAAGAAAAATGGTATTTATCAATTGTTTATAAATTACCATAAAGTCTTAAGTTTAGCCAACGTATCGTGATTGTTCTTCAGATCGGTCCAATCAACTTTCTTAGTAGAATCGATACCGTTGATATACTTTTCAATATTGGTATATCCGTCACCGTTACAATCCAGCACGGCATCTGACGGATCATTGGGGTTAAGCCCGTATTTGAGTTCCCAGGCATCCGGGATACCATCACCGTCTGAATCTATGTAAGGTTCTCCTTTATATTCCGGCAGACCACCAACCTGGCGGATATCTGTAATAATACCCTGTTTGTAAGAGTCCGGATGCAGTCTTCTCTTTACATACGGAGAATTGAACTCGAACTCGGCAGCATTTTCCGCATAGATCGCCTGGCCTGTGATAACAGTTTTAATCACGCGTTCGTCCACCGCATCCCGCTTCGGGAAAGTAGCTCCGACATTATCCAGAACAAATTTATAGGCCTCCTCGGCACTCATTATAGTAACGTGTGTCATCGGCATAGGCTCGTTCACACGGATAGCCTTTTCAAACTTTCCGGCATTGGGCTGGTCATACACCTGTACTCCACCGTTCCAGTTATCTTTCGTCACTTCCGGAAAACCTTCTACCACATTCCCATACACATACGCCTTTCCGAATGTATCCGGTTTATTCTTATCACGGCTTGATTCCGGTTTGAGGATACGGTGCGCAATCGGTTTATCCAGCGGAGTGATCGGCCCGGGTTTGAAGTAGTTATTGATAATATTATAGTAACTATATTCATCGCCTCCGTCAATGGAGCGGTTCCACCAGTTAAAAGTTACGTTGTTTACAAAATTAAAATCGCCATCCATACCTATAGAAGGATTACGACTGATGTTGGAAGCAAAAAGATTACGACAGAACATACTGTTATGTCCACCGATCGTAGCCCCGAAAGCATGGTTATAGGTATCCAGTGCTTCGGAGAAAATAGAGTTCTGGATAGTAATATTTACAGTGGGAAGTTTTTGTCCGTATCCATCTTCACCCCGGTTGTATACATGACGGTAGATAGACATATTTTCATCCAGTCCCCAGCTGGCAGAACAGTGGTCTACAATAATATTACCGACTGCATTTCCCCCTACTGCATCATCCCTGAAAGCCACATCCTGTGCTCCCCTGCGGAAACGCATGTGGCGGATAATTACATCATGGGTATCGATTTCAAATGTCTGACCTGTTACGCAGATCCCATCACCCGGAGCGGTTTGCCCGGCAATAGTAATATAAGGAGCTCTTAGATTAATGGGAGATTTCAGGTGAATAATACCCGAAACATTGAACACAATGATACGGGCACCTCCGGTCTCACAGGCTTCCCGTAAAGTACCGGGCCCTTCATCTTCCAGTGAAGTGACCACAATGACTTTGCCACCGCGCCCGCCGGGAGTAAATGCACCCGCACCCTCGGCACCGGGAAAAGCCGGAATATTACTTTGCGGCAGATGCTCAGGTTTGGAAGCCCAGGGGATATAAGGCCGGCCTCTTTCCGCCTCTTCAAGTACAACCGGAAGCGCCTTTTCCCAGGCAAGATCCGATTTTCTCTCCCACTCCGTCTCCATACGTGCGCCCCGTTCCTTAACTGAATCCAGAATAACCGGATACTGTGCCAACATTGGCCATGCAAAAGTACCTGCTAAAAGTATAATTGAACTTTTTTTCTTCCAATTCATTTTACCTTGTCCTATTGAGTTTATTATAAGACGAGCGAACAGGAATTTTGTAACCTCAAAAATTTCAGGGTTTCCTCCATTCATTCATAAATTCACTGGGAGACTGATTATATTTCTTCCTGAAGCATTTACTGTAATATCCGGAATCCTTAAATCCTACGGCAAAAGCGATCTCAGAGACACTCATATCAGTGCCTTTGATCAGTTCTACAGATTTATTCAGACGGATCTTCTTCACCAGATCTACCGGAGCCAGTCCCGTCAGGCTCTTCAGCTTTTTAAAGAGGGTAGAACGACTTAATCCCAGATTGGCCGCCATCGTATCAATATTAAAATCGCTGTTATCCATATTCTCCTCAATTACCTGATGGATCTTCTCCAGCAGCTGCACATCCTTCTTGACCAGGAATTGTTCATAATGATCGGGTTGTTCGGTAGCCACCACTTCATTCTCAGGCTGCTGCCACACCTTTTCCCGGAATAGCTTCCGTTCATTGAGCAACTGTTCCAGACGAGCCAGCAGATACTTCTTGCTGAAAAGTTTGGTTATATAGGCATTGGTCCCCATACTGATGGCAGTTGTCCTGGCATCCTCGTCTGTTTTGGCAGTCAGTACAATGACCGGGATATAGCTGATCTGGAAATCCTGCCGGATCTGTCGAAACATCTCCAGCTCATCCATCTCCGGCATCATCTGATCCATGATCACGATATCCGGATGATACAACTGTATCTTTTTCAATCCTTCCGCTCCGTTAGAGGCGATCATTATATTAAATTTATCCTCCAGCTGCATCTTGATCAGGTTACACAAGCCTACATTATCTTCGACGATCAACAGGCTGGGCAAAGAGGTATCCAATCTGTCTGCATCGTCATCCAGGCCGGTATCCAAAAGCATTTCGCTCTCCGTGAGGGATTCAGGAACACCATCGCTATCACCCAAATAGAAATCAACCTCCGAAGGATTGAAATGCTCCTTGCCCAGTTGAAGTTCTACGGTAAAAACAGTCCCTTTTCCCTGCTGGCTTTCAGCTTCAATAGTTCCATGATGCAGGTTAATGATCTCTTTGGAGAGTGCCAGTCCGATCCCGGTTTCCTGATACCCCATATCACGCACATTATCAGCCTGCGAAAAACGTTCAAAGATCTCAGATAATTTATTCTGGGCAATACCGATCCCTGTATCTTCCACCCGGATAAAACAGGTTTTACCATCTTCAGAGATACCGGTAGAGACAAAGAGTCCTCCTCCTTCGGGAGTAAATTTAAAAGCATTCGAGATAATATCCCGGATCATAATACCCAGTTTATCTTTATCCGCCCACACCTTGATATTTTCATCAGCCAGACTGAAAGAGTAGGTTATCTTTTTCTCTTCGGAAAGTACACGGAACTCTTTATAGAAAGATTCTACCACATCATTGAGGTTCAGCCGGGCCACATGCAGACGCATCTTACCGTTCTGTATTTTACGGAAATCCAGGATCTGATTGACTAGTTGCAACATCTGGTTGGTATTCTTTTCTATCAGTTCCACATACTGGCGGCTTTTGGGTGAGAGGGTCTCTTTCTCTTTTATCTCCTGTAACGGCCCTTTAATAAGGGTCAGGGGCGTACGCAGTTCGTGAGAGATATTGGTAAAGAACCGGATCTTAAGTTCAGACAGTTTCTGCTCAATATAAACGTCGTTCTTCATCTTGATCATAAAAAAAGCCAGCCTGAGTGCAATGAACATTAAAATAAGAGCCAGAATACCGTAGATCATATAGGCCCACCAGGTAAGCCACCAGGGGAGAAGTATGGTTATCCGGAACGTCTGTTCCGAGCTCCAGTCAGGATTGGCTTCATCCATAGCCTGCACATAAAAGAGATAAGAGCCCGGAGGAACATTGGTATAAGAGGCGATCCGGTTTTTTTCGTTATAGTGCCACTCTTTTTCGTATCCGTCCAGAATATACCGGTAAGAAACCCGGTTCTGGTTCAGGAAGTTCAGTGCAGCAAATTCAATAGTAAACATCGACTGCCTGTGATTTAAGGTGATATGGTCTGTATATTTAATAGAGGTATCTAGTATGGGGTCTCCCTCCAAACTATTAATATCCCGATTGGATATTTTAAAGTCTACAATATAGGTAGGATAATTATAAGTAGATGTTTCTAGTTTTTCAGGAGAAAAGATCAGGACTCCCTGTTTGGTGCCCAGCCACATTTTGCCGTCTACCGTGCGCATACTACTACTCTCTTCCATATCTACATTGAAAAAACCATCGTACTTATCGTAATTACGGAAATGCTCTGTTTTACTGTCCAAACGGGAAAGACCTCCTTCGGTAGCAAACCAAAGATTCCCTTCATGATCCTCTATAATAGACATTACTACATCGTTATTAAGCCCCTCACGTAATCCATACAATTTAAACAGGGGTTTACCGGTCTTCTTATCATATCCCAGGAGTTTATTAAGCCCGCCACCGAATACACTGACCCATATATCGGAAGAGGCATCCTTATAAAGCACATAGATGTCATTATCTGCCATACTCAGGACAGTACTCTCCTGCCGGAACGTCTCAAAACGTATCTCTTCGGGAGATTCAAAATTGCCGTCAAAAGACATCAACCCATCTGTTGTTCCTACCCAGATCCGTCCCTCTTCATCTTCTGTTATATTACGGATCTCCATATAGAGTCCGTATGGAGGATAATTGCGGAACGTATTGTGTTTATGGTTAAATACGATTCGCTCATCCTCTACACTCATCAGATTCAAACCTCCTCCAAAAGAGCCGGCCCAGAAACGCCCCTTACTATCTTCAAAAGTAAAATAGATATCATTTCCACTGATCGTAGAAGGCATATCAGGATCATTTACATACCGGGTAAATTTAAAACGAAAGGGTGAATTGATATCAGGTTCTGCTTTTACCAGTCCATTCCTTTTAGTAGTGAACCAGATATTTCCCCGGGAGTCCTCCGTAATATGGTATACATTGCCTATCGGATAATTATCTGCTGAAAATACCTGCCGCAACTCTCCGTTCCTGTTTAAACGATAGGTCTCCTGCCAACGGGCACCTATCCAGATATCTCCGTTCCTGGTCTGATACAGGGCCCGGATACCTTGTGTAGATTCATTTCTCCGGTTGGTAGAATAGATGTGAGGATCAAAGAGCCGGAACTGTTTCTTCGGAAAATTCACTTTATACACTCCCAGGGAAGTAGAGGATAACCACAGAATACCCTCTTCATCCAATATCTGATGGAAAAAGTGTTCATCCCTGTTCTCATCCGTAAAAGGTTTCAGCTGGTTCATCCGGGTAACCGTAATCGTCTCCCTGTCAAACCACAACATCTCTCCTGCCGGAGTAAGAAAGAAAAGTCCCTGCTCACCGGCATCCTGTACTTCAAAATTCCCGATAGAAGCTCCGTCAGGAAAAGCAAACCGTTTACTGCTTCTGTTCAGGGGATCGTAATAGATAATAGCCTTTTCACCCTCCTGGAACCATACTTTCTCATACCGGTCGGTAAAAGAGTGGTAGATATGATCCGGAGAAACAGGCAGAGAGAGCGTGCTTACCTGCCCATAAGCCGGGTTATACTCATAAACACCTTTTCCGGCAACAGAGAGATAAATAAGTCCTGCATCCGAGACTAGCAAGTTTACAATAGCACCTGAAATATCCGGAATATCATAGCGATTCACCGCACCCGTCTGAGGATCCACACTGTATACCTTGCCGTTCTTATCTCCCAGCCAAAGCATTTTTTCATCCCCATACGCACAGGTATAAGTGCCCATCTCATCGGTAGCCAGTTTACCGGTAATAAAATCAGCAGGACGTCCTAAAAGTTCCTCACCTTTGCGATAAGAGATGATCTTATAGTCAATGCCGATCCAGTTGATAAACTCCTGCGACTCACTGAAAATATTATATTTCAATTTATAATCATGAATGTTGATATGAGGGCGGGAATCGTGAAGTAATTTAATATCAACCTCTCCTTTCTCTGTAGTACAGGCGCGTAACAAACTCTTATCCCGGGTAAGCAACAAAACTTTGCCATCATAAGTACCTTCGATCTTAATGATCTGAATATTCTCCGAATACTCTTTCATATCATCAGAAACGGCATAAAAGCTTTCGGTACTCTTATTAAAAATATAAAGTTTATGCTCAATGGTCTTGATCCATAACGCACCGTTCTTGTCTTCTACAATACGCTGGATCTTCCGGGGCGGTAGATCCGAATAAGTACCTTCCCGGTTGTTATAAGTCTTAAATTTAGCTCCGTCAAAACTGCACAAGCCATACCAGGCACCAAACCAGATAAATCCGTCCTTTCCCTTCAAGGTACAGTTCACAATATTATTGGAAAGTCCCTGTTCCACCGTATAGTGCTCCACGATCAGGTTGGGTTGGGCCTTTAATCCGTCAGGAGTAATAAACAGACATAGTATTAGCAGTAATATATAG
>JAJPZL010000095.1 GCA_021204375.1 Bacteroides sp. | reverse complement strand
ATCGCTTCCTGTTCGGATGATAATAAAGGGGTGATCAACCCCGAGGGAGACGGTTCCATCGTTATAAACGGAGGAATTACCAGCCGGGCAGTCAACACCGAATGGGAAGCGGGCGATGAGATCGGGGTAACAGTCTACAACTCCGATTATACCCAGATCCTGGATAACGATTTTAATAAATGTTATCGTACCTAGGAAACCCTGGGTATGTTCACAGCGGTCTCCGATGATAACCTGGCTTACTTTCCCCAAAATGGAAGCCAGATAAGGCTCTCTACTTACTATCCATACAGATCAGACCTCTCCACCAGCATGCTTTATCCGGTCGATATAGCCGACCAGACTGACCTGCCGGCTATTGACCTGATGACCGGAGTACACCGGAGCGGTTTCTCTAAAACAGATCCTGATGTAGATATCTATTTCTACCACCGGCTCAGTAAACTAGTATTCAATCTAACCACGGAAGAGAACGGAGATTATGTCTCCCTGGCAGATTGCCAGCTTACCCTCCAGGGAATGTACAACAACAGGACATACGATCTGGTCAATACCACTTTTACAGATAACGGTAGCAACCAGAACGATATCACAGTTCCCCGCAGGACCGGTGAAGTTACCAGCTATAGGGAAGCCATCGTACTGCCCCGTGCTGCCGGCACAGGAGTGGTCTTTGAATTTGCCACTCCCGACGGAGATACTTATATTGCCTATATGGCCGATACACTGGAATTGAAGAGCGGTTATCAATATACATTCAATGTAACTCTCTCGCAGAACCCGATCACTGTCAGTGCTACCATTGAGCCCTGAATGGATACTGATCCGATCTATTATGATATAGTGATCGTCCAGCCACCCGCAAACGACAATGTCAATGTAAATGTCGGGGATGAACTCAATATCTATATACAGGATGAAGCAGGAACTGATTTCAGCTTCCTGAAAACGTATACCTATACATTCAGCGATACCTGGACTACCGATCCTCCCCTCTATTGGGAAGATATTGAACAGGATCCCGCTATCTTGAGAGCTTCCATTATCGCTGCCGAACCGCTGAACAACACTCAGCTACCGGATATTCTCCTGGCAGATCAGATCAGTGTGAACCGGTATAATCCGGCAAACTTTATGCTGTCCCATGCCTTGTCTAAAGTAATGGTCCGGTTACAATCTGACACTTTCTCAGAAAGCGACCTGAACAGTGCCACCCTTACACTTCCCGACTACCTGACCGGCGGATATGAAGAGAACGGAGCTTTTGTAGAAGGCACTACCCGACAGGATATCCTGGTAGATCGTACCGATTCTCAGAATAGTGTGGCCATTTTCCAGCCCCAGACCATAGATCCGGCGGATCCGCTCCTTGCTGTCACTATTAACGGACGTCCCTATCATGTGAAAGAAGTAAACGGATTTACCTATGCTCCCGGCGTAGCTTACACTTTTATTGTAACCGTACATAAAGAGGAGGTAAGCGTAAGCGTTACTGTGATCGATTGGACTGAAGAAACCATTGAATTAAAAGCCATAACCATCGGTACAGCTATATCAGGCGGAACCGGTATATTGGATGGTGAACAACTGATCGTATATACGTGGGACGAAACAAACCGTCAGGA
Organism: Bacteroides sp.; assembly: GCA_021204375.1. Classification (GTDB taxonomy): domain Bacteria; phylum Bacteroidota; class Bacteroidia; order Bacteroidales; family Bacteroidaceae; genus Bacteroides. The sequence goes on along the minus strand of JAJPZL010000095.1, from coordinate 7,404 downwards.
ACTAACCACTTTCACCTATCAGGCAGCAACCGATTCATTCATAGCCAACCCGGTAGTATACTGGGAAGCCCTGGACGACCCAACCACTTTTTATGGCTATATTGAGCGGGCTACCGCCTATAACGACACCCAGCTTCCCGACTGGTTGGTAGCAACTCCCGTAACTGTAGCTGCCAGCAACGGTGTACATTTTGAATTAAGCCATGCTACAGCACAAATTGCCGTACGACTCATTTCCACAGACGGAACTTTCTCCGAAGCTGAAAGACAAGGAATGGGAATTACGCTGCCGGGATACCTGACAGGAGCTACCCTGGATAACGGGATATTCCAACCTGGTACTACAACCGGTAACATCACTGTAGCAACCGGAGTAGGCAGTAATACAAACAGCGGCCTGGCACTTATTCAGCCGCAAACCATTCAACAGGGAAACGCTGTGCTCCAGGTTATTTTTAACGGGCGTACTTATACAGCTACTTACGATAACGATATTACCTATCCGGCCGGTGTAACTACTATTCTGGAGGTAGATATGTCTAAGACAGGAGTTAGCATCAGTGCGAACGTGGTTGATTGGGAAACGGGAGAAAATATCACCCTGGTCCCTATTGCCTTCACTGTAACCGGTACACTTCTGGGAACCGAAGACTTCTTTAAAGATAAAACAATCTATATCAATAAGCTGAGTAGTAATACCGTAGATAACACTTATCCCTATACCTATACCAACGGGACAGACGGATATGAATGGAGCGGAACTCCGATCTACTGGGACGACCAACCCAATTTATCGCTTAACCTGACCGCCATCTACTCCACTACCGGCCAACCCACCCTGAGCGGAACAACCTTTGCGTGGAATATTAGGAACGACCAAAGCCTGGCAGATAACAGTTATTACGACCATTATGATCTGCTTGTCAGTCGTGCGGATCTTTCTGATCCGCAAATGATCAATTTTAACTTTACTCATGCTACCAGCAAAGTTATTATAAAGCTGATAGCCGGAACAGGATTCGAAGAGAGTGAGCTGGTAGATTCTACCATTGTACTGAACAACTTTGCGCTCAGCGGAACCATGGACCTAACAACCGGAACCCTGATCAATCCGACAAATACAGGTGATGTAGTTCCAAAAACTGAAACAGATGGTGTACAGTACAGTGCTCTTGTCATGCCACAGGACCGTGTAGCGACCAGTGTGATTACCACTATCACTTTACCGGGATATCCTGGTACACCTTTCCAGGCCATTACCAGTGAACCTTTATCATTCGTAGGAGGAAAGGAGACCATTATTACCATTACCGTAAACAAAACAGCTATTGAGCTTTCTGCTCAGCTGGCAGAGTGGGGAGAAGGGGATAAAGGAGGTATAATCATTGAACAATCCGAAAAAGCATATACATTATGAAATATTCAATATATATCCTGCTAAGTATGTTGCTGCTCATCCCTACCGGATGCAACCACTCCGAGACTCTTCCCTATGAAGCGCCCGGAGGAGCAGACGGCAGTGAACAGCAACCCATAGCACTCAGGGGTGACGGCATAGCAGCTGTTACTCTCTCCCGTGCACTGGATGATTTTCTCAACAGCCGGAAGATCGGGGTGATCGCTGCCGAATACCAGGCCGGTACTATTGACTGGACCAGTTATCCTGATATAGACAATGCCGGGGCAACAGCTGCTAGTGAGATAAGCGATACCTACTATTTTTCGTGGGATAGCCCCAAATACTGGCCATTCGACGGAAGCCAACTGGTATTTATTGCCTATAGTCCCGTCGCAAACGGAAATTCAGTTACCCTGAGTAGTAACCGGACCGAGCTATCTTTACAATTGGTACAGGAGATGCCTGATGTCATGTACGCTTCTAATAACTACAACCCGGTTCCACTGTCAAAAACAGATACGATCGTGGATTTAGGAGAATTCCGGCACGCACTGAGCCAGCTTACGATAGAGGTAGTACCCGATACAGTTTCCAATCCTGCGATCCGGATTGAAAGTCTACTGGTAGAAAGCGGACATACCACCGCTACCCTTGACCTGTTCGACGGTGACAGTGGTCCCGTACTGGCAGATAACACCCTCTTTACCTACCAGGTAATAACCAGTGCAACAGCTTTTAACCCGACCTCTTTCTCGCAGACTGTTCTGCTTTATCCCGGAACAGAAGCAACCACCCGGGTCTATATAAAATTTACCGATGGACCTTTCTCCGTAGATGGATGGTATCCATTACCGGATATTCCCAACCTGACCACAGAAGGAACAAGATTAATACTGGAACAGGGAATAAATACTATGCTTACTTTCACAGTAAAATCAACTTCGGTACAAAACCCGGATGAGAATATTGTTCTTGAAGGGCAACTTACCGACTGGAAAGATAAGGGAGAATACCAGGTAATCGTTCAATAATCAAAGCCTATGAACATCAAACTATATATTACAGGATTCCTGACAGCGGTGCTACTTATACATACCGCCTGTTCAGACCAGATAGCGGGTGACACTATTACTCCCGGCGATGAGGCTGTTACTCTTTCAGGAATAACAACCAGAGCCAACGGAGATACCTACACAGATCTCTATCTGCGCGCCATAGTAGGTAGCGACCTCTCTAATCTCTATATTGTAGAGACTTCCATTACCCCCCAGGGAGGATTGTATGAGGCCCAGACTACCCCGCTGACTTTTCCGGGTGGCACTCCCTACTATCCGTTAGGAGACAACGAGATCTTTTTCTATGCCTATACCAGGCAACTGGAAGGTACTTCCAATATGCGGATAAGAGCCGGACAATCCTTAGACAATGATTATCTGCTGAGTAACTATGGAACCCGCTCCGGATTTCCTTCCCCTACCACTGAAGGTTCAGGAACACCCGGAAGTGCTAAAAACCCGGCAGAGATACTTCAGTTCCGTCATGTAATGACCCAGGTAGAAGTAGTCATAGAGATCGACCCGGACGGGAATCCAGGAGTTGTGACCGAAGAACCGGAAAATATTGAATTCCAGCTTACTAATGTAGTAGCCGAAGGAGTCTATAATATTACCCATACTACACCAACAGCCGGTAGTGAAACGACTGCTGATGTAGCAACCGGTACTTCCGGAACCTACACGCTGCGAAAGGGGATTAATTATCTCGTACCAAACGGTATTGACCTTTTACAGGAAGATTTTACCCGTTTTGTTATTGACGACTATACAGCCAGCTAAAAAGATCTGGACAACCTGCAGATAGATTATCTGACAGGAAATACGGAAGCTTACCTGGTACCCGGATATGCTTACTAAGTTACTTTCCTGCTAAGAAGACTCAATATACAATCTATCACTATTGAACAGATTGAATGGAATCCCTATGAGGTAACTCCCGGAGAGATAGAGAGTGATCCCTACCCGCTGACGCTCGACCTGGGAGATTATCTAAACACGGGTGAAGATGAAATAATCAAAGTAGTACTCTGGAGTGATGACGGTCTGCAATATATAGGCCAGCTCAACAACGGGAACCTGGAGTTTGTCAGCCTTCCTAAAGGAAATGTCACTTCTGTCTCCCTCTATACCGAACTGGGATTATTACTTACCGGAGAGCCCAACAGCTATACATTTGATCCGGCAGGTTCTACCCTCTATATGCAGCTTTCAACAGCCGGAATGCAGTTAGAGAACGGTAGTGCAGCCAATTCTGAGAGCAATCCTTACCTGGTATACACACCGGTACAGCTGATGAACCTGGATAAGGAGACCGGTAATTACTACCGGCAAATGAATGATATCGACCTGGACCAGCTGGTTTATTCCGAATCCAATATCCTGGGGCCTATTGACAGCTTTAGCGGAAATTTTGACGGGAACGGCTACCGGCTCAATAATTTATATGTAACAGGAGCCGGACTGGTACATACCAACAACGGTACCATCCGGAATCTCCATATTGACTCCGGACGCCTCAATGCTATCGGAGAAGCCGTAGTCGGGTCCCTCTGTTCCATCAATAATGGTACGCTGATTGCCTGTGTGAATGAAGCCCGTATTATCAATGCCCCCGCAGTAGTCGGCGGAATATGTGGGACCAATACAGCCACCGGACAAATTATAGGCTATGTCAATACCGGAAATATAGAAGAAGGAACTACTTTAGGTGGAATATGCGGTATTAATGAAAATACCTCCGCCAATACCTTTGTCTCCTGCGTCAACACCGGAATGCTCAGCCGGGATGCCACCCGGATCGGAGGTATTATCGGCCAGAGTGCCGACTCTCCTGGGACCGACCTGATCCACTATTCATTCTGGTTGGTAGGTACTGCGGCCCCCATATTCGGAGCCACTGAATACCCAACCGGGAACAGTGCCGACATTGGCACGGTAGAGGTAGCTGCCCTGAGTCCTGAAAAACTACGCGATACGATGCAAGGAGTTAACACCGACGCGCAGGAAACACTGGATCTTCTCAATTTAGGCTTGCAACAAATGGGTTGGAGTACCGACTACCAGTATGTACTAAACCAGGAAACAACCGGAAGTGTATGGCCTATCCCACGTCCTATTACGCAATATTAAAAAGTAACCGAATGAAAAAGATAAATATATACCCGCTGATATGTTTACTCGTACTCTGTTCCCTTATCCAGGCCTGCCAGGATGATGGAATAGGAGGTTCCGGTATAAGAACTACAGAAGGTACCCTTCTCAATCTATATGCCGGTATAGGAGTCACCTCCCGGGTAACCGAGTTACCCAATTCAGACTCCATTAACTATGGTGCCCCCAATGATCTCAATAATCTGGGTCTTTACATCTATTACCTGGATGATTATGACGGTAACGATCTGAGCCAGCCTTATATCCGCAATATGGAGTGCCGGGTAGAGAACGGTAAAGTAATACCCGTCCTGGGTGAGAATGAGAGCACCGATAACGAGAACATCTATATCTACGATAATATGAAGATCGTACTCTTTTACCCTTATAATCCGGATGCCCCTGACTTTACCGACAGAGATAGCCAGGAGCAATGTCCCATCACCCGGAATGATTATAGCCGGCAAACCTACATTCCCTACCGGGGAGAAGCAGAGGCTAATCCAACCAACGCTTACTATATAGGACTAACCCTCTACCCTAAACACACTTTTAAAATAGAGATCGTATTGGTGAGTGATGATCTCAATGCCTTTGACGACGACAATCCCGATATAAAGGTATTGCCCAATATGGATCCGGTAGATAATGATCCTGCTATCGGAGGAAAACGGGAAGCCTGGTACGATGTAGTGACGACTCTTACCGATACAGGAGGCGGTTCGAATGTGAAACGATATACAGCCTATCTGTGGCGGGTAGACGATCGCAATAACATGATATACCGTAACGACGTACTTTTTGAGAACGGGGATTTTACGCTGCTGGCTTCCGAGGATGTGAATATAACCGAACAACAGGTATACCGGTATGGTTATAACCTGACCAACGGAGAGATATTTATTCCTACCTCTTCGTATCTTATCCATGATGCAGCCAGCCTTCAGGCTTTTAACGGGATAGATAACAGAGGGTATTAGGTATGCGATATTGACCTCTCTGTACTTGGAGGATTCACTCCACTAAGTCTGTTCAACGCAACTTACGACGGAGGAGGGCATAAAATCACTAATATGAGTATTACCAGCAGTGATACCCAGGTGGGGCTCTTCAGTAAAGTAACAGGGAATTCTACCTTAAAGAATGTAAACCTGATCGATCCGGTTGTGAATGTAAGTGCAACTGACACCTGTTATGTAGGTGCCCTGTGCGGACAACTTAACTACCGTCTCAGTAGTCAGGATATTCAGTTAATTTATAATTCCATCTCTCTCCCGGAAAATCTCTCGAAAGTCGTAAAACAGGCTCTCTTAGAGGAACTACTCTCTGATTTCCTTAATAGCCAGGCACAGATTATGGCCTGCCGGGTAGAGAATCCAACCCTTACTGTTACCGGAAGCACCCCCCGGGTAGGAACCGTATGTGGTGCCAATGGTGATATGGATGGTACCAATGCTTTTAAAGAATTAATATGGGATACCTACAACCTGGGAGGAACTCTTTCCGTCAATGCCGGCAATCCGGCAGCTAATCAGAATAGACGCATAGGAGGATTCTGCGGATTGAATGAATTCTTTATCGGACGCAGTTATACTACCATAACAGCCGATGATATTACCGCTACCATTCCCGGACAAGGAACGGATGAGAACGGTAACCCGATCTCCATTGAAGTAGATTCCTATCAGGAATTTGCCAATCAGGGAACCCTCTTTAGTGCTTCCGATGGTGCAGGCATCTCTTCTGCCTATGCTGCTGCTCCTGATACCAATGCGGATGTTTCCCAGTTCAGCCAATCCTGGCCCCCTCCGGTTGGGTCATGTATACCGGAATATGGCCGGTCAATACACTGGGATGGACCAGTTACTCTTCTAATAGTTACTGGTATGAAGTAGGCAGTTCCTCAACCTCCTATCCTATTTTGCAATGGGAAAGAAGATAAACTGTAAAAACAGAATACAATGAAATATAGATCATTTATACTCCAGATAATCTCAGCTCTTTCTATCTCCCTTATCTTTGCATGTGCAGAAAAGGAGACAGGAGAGACAACTACTGAGCTACAAGAGCTTACTTTTGATCCCTATATAGAAGATGGGACAGAGGTAAACCAACGTGGGTATGGTAATACCTTTTTCGAGACAGGCGATGAGATCCGGGTAACCATTGAGAGTGATAATCTCACCGGTGGCCCGGGCGTTTATTCCTACATCTATGGAGACGACGGGATTTTCCGGTGTAACACGGCTTACCGTTTCTCTCCGGATGATACGCCGATCAGTACGTTAACAGCAGTATGGCCTTATGATGCATCTGATAATGGACATTTTATCGAGGACCAGCGGGATATAAATGACCACCGCCGGGGTGACTGGTTGGTGGCCACCGCCAGTACATCCGGTATCATGCCTACCAATATACCTGTTCCCCTCACTTTTAATCATAATAACTCTTTGCTGGAATTCGAACTGGTAGGACAAACCAGCCAAAGTCTCAACATTGAAGAACTGCTGATTGAACTGGAGGTAGGAGGTAGCCCTACTGCCTGTTGGGCTTATTGTGGGAATGAGAACGGAAGAGCCTCGCTGATCGTACCCGCCGGTACCCGCTTTTCTTCCAGCGCAGGTTACCTGATCGGTACCATCATCGGCAGTTCAGGGGTACGGTACAGCACTATTATGCCGGAGGTAAATTACGACCTGCAGGCAGGGCTCAAATACCTGATCAGTCTTGGCGCCGGGGGCGGGGGGGGGGGGGGGGGGGGGGGGGGGGGTGGGGGGTGGGGGGGGGGGGGGGGGG
>JAJPZL010000208.1 GCA_021204375.1 Bacteroides sp. | reverse complement strand
AACATTCATATGATGTTCAATAAATCAACGGACATCATGCGGATAATCATATTCCAGAAAGCCAGATCGCTTACGGGAAGAGAGAAAGTAACGGTCCTTATTTCGCCGGGTGCCAGCGTAATACGCTGGAAATCTTTCAGTTCTTTAACCGGGCGGGTGACGGAACCAACTTTGTCCTGTACATAGAGCTGAACCACCTCGGTCGCTTCGTAGCTTCCGCTATTGGTGAGTTCTACGCTGGCAGTGAGTACCTCACTGGTTTGGAGGCTATGGGTTGAGAGTTGTAATCCGTTGTAGGTAAATGTGGTATAGGATAATCCGTAACCAAAGGAGAACAAGGGATCAAAACCGGCATCCAGGTAGAAGGAGGTACATCCTAAGGAGGTTTGTTCGACTTCTACGGGAATATCATTCAGCAATACTTCGTCACGGCTGGGGGGGCGTCCGGTGTTGTGCTGTGCGTAATAGATGGGTACCTGTCCTACCATTTTGGGGAAGGTAACGGGGGTTTTACCGCTGGGAACCGATTTGCCAAAGAGCAGGTCGGCAATAGCGGAGCCACCCATGGTTCCGGGATGGAAGGAGTAGAGAACGGCAGCGGATGCTTCGACTTCGCGGCCAATGGTTAGGGGACGTCCGGCCATCACTACGGTCACCAGGGGTTTGCCTGTTTTAGCCAGGGCGGCAATCAGTTCAGATTGGGCGCCTTGTAAGTTGATATCGGCTAAGGAGTGGGCTTCTCCGGAGAGAATGGACTCTTCACCGACAAAGGCGATCACTACATCGGCCCGGCCGGCGGCAGCTACGGCTTTGGAAATACCGGTGGTTTGTTTGTCGCGGCTGTAAGCGAGGGCGGGTTCATAAAGGATGTTCACTTGATCGCCATATAGGTCACGCAGGGCGGCCAGGGAGGTTACGGTATGCTCTTTCTGGCCATCGAAGACCCAGGTTCCCATCTGATCGTGGGGGGCGTCTGCCAATGGGCCTACTACGGCAATGGTACGTATTTTACCGGTAAGGGGCAGGGCCTGTTTGTCGTTCTTCAGCAGAATAGCGGATTGCTCTGCGACCTCTTTGGCTTTGGCCAGGTGAGCCTCTGCATATTTGACGGATGGGTCTGTGATGACGTAGGGGTTATCGAAAAGTCCCAGGCGGAATTTGAGACGCAGGATATTACGGACTGCGTCGTCGATCGTAGCGACAGAGACTTTTTTTCTCTTTTACCAGCTCTTCCAGATGAGCGATAAAGGAACCGCTTACCATCTCCATATCGACGCCGGCATTGACGGATTTTTCGGCTGACTCTTTGGCATCTTTGCAGAAACCGTGAGCGATCATTTCGGTGGCGGAGGCCCAGTCGGTCACCACCATGCCGTCGTAGTTCCACTCTCCGCGGAGGATGGTTCTCAGGATAAAGGGATTACCGGTGGCGGGTATACCGTCGTTATCGTTGAAGGAGGTCATAAAGATGGCACATCCTGCCCGGGCAGCAGCTTCGAAGGGAGGAAGATAGACATTCCGCAAGACTCTTTCGGGAATAAAGGTGGAGTTATAATCTTTTCCGCCTTCGGCAGTACCGTAGCCTACAAAGTGTTTGGCACAGGCGGCCATGGCTGTAGGATCATTCAGGGAGTCTCCCTGGAAACCGCATACCATAGCTGCTCCCATTACGGCAGAGAGATAGGGGTCTTCTCCGCAGCTTTCGGCCATCCGTCCCCAGCGGGGGTCGCGGGAGATATCGATCATGGGTGCAAAGGTCCAGCGGATACCGTCTGCCGTAGCTTCGATAGCGACTACACGGGCTCCGTCTTCTGCAATCTGCGGGTTAAAGGTGGCTGCCTGCCCCAGGGGAATGGGAAAGATGGTGTTATAGCCGTGAATCACATCCCGCGACATCAGGATAGGAATACCTAACCATGATTCCTTCACTACGATCTCCTGCGCCCTGTTCACCACGGCAGGATCGGTCAGGTTGAGGAAGGAACCTACTTTTCCCTCTTTGATCAGTGTGACCATGGCCTCGTCAATCTCATCGAAAGGACTTAACTGGTTCATCTGGCCGATCTTCTCCTGAAGGGTCATTTTACCCAGGAGCTTTTCTATCCTATTCTCTATATGGGCCTCTTTACCGTTGCCTGATCTGTTCTAGGAACAGGAAAGGATGGTAACGGCAAGAAGTCAACAGTATACTACTCTTGTCATACATTATTTTTTATACAGGTGAAAAAAAGAAGATATTTTACGTAAAAAGGGAAGGGGTTTAAAAAGGGGTAATGGTACATACGGGCGGTATTTCTCCGCCCGTATGCGGGATATTAAGGTATTGTGTAAAATATCTTCTCTTAAACTAAATCAATCTTCGTACGGGTTCTGGATGAGTGTTCCCAGGGCTGCATTGATCTCACTCTGGGGGATCGGAAGGTATTTTTTGTTCTCCGTCCATTGTACACGGCCATACTGGTTAGGCTTCAATACTTCGACAGCTTTTCCGAAACGAACCAGGTCGAAGTAGCGTTTACCTTCGCCGACAAACTCCAGGTGGCGTTTGTTGAAAATATTATCCATGGTAGCGGGTACGGAAGTCAATCTGGCACGGCCACGGACTTCGTCCAGATAAGCCTGTGCATTGCCTGAGCCGGTGCGCAGGGCAAGTTCGGCTGCATTGAGCAGAGTCTCGGCATAGCGGTAAACACGCAGGTTGTTATCCCAGTTGAGTTCGGTATCTCCTGAATTGTCGGCATTGCCGCCCACCCGTGGCTGGTATTTTCTCAGGAAGAACCCGGTATTCTGGTAACGGCCTTCGTAAGTAACGGTGATACCCTGGGCGGCATAATCGGCAATGTATTTTTCGATATTCAGGATACCGATATCCCGGCGCCGGTCTGCCTCTTCATACATCTCGTAAGCTGTGGGAACAACCGGTTCGAATCCCCAGCCGCCACCGTCGTAATCGGGGCTTCCTGTTAATCCGTCAATACCGATCATACAGGGCCATACGGTACCTCCGGTTGCATTAGCACCTCCCCAGGTTCTTCTACCGCCTTTGGCAATGTAGTTGACATCAAAGATGGTCTCATCGTTCCACTCAAACTCTGTTTCCCAGAGGTTTTCAAAGGGTTGCAGGGAGTATTGGTTGGAGTTGATAATATCTGTCATATAACCCAGGGTTTTGGCATATTTGTTTTCGTCTTTCTGGTACATTACTAATTCAGCATATACCATAGAGGCCATCGCCTGGGTAACGCGTCCTGCCCATTCAGCCGGTTGTTTCATGGGAAGTACTTTACTATCCAGGATCTCTGCCAGGTCAGCTTCCAGGAGCTCATAGATCTCTGCTGCCGTATACTGCTAGGCAATATAGGGAAAAGTGAGGTTTGTATCGTAGTAAGGTATATTGCCCCACAACTTTCACAGGGTACAGTAATACTAGGCGCGCAATACCCGGGCTTCGGCCTTATAGAGGGTTTTATCTTTCTCGGCCATCTCTATGGGATCGATCTTTTCGAGTACATTGTTGCAACGGTTAATGCCGGAATAGGCTGTAGTCCATGCTCCACTGATGGTAGTACTGGCTACCGATTTGAATTTGGAGATCAGATGGATCTCCAACTGGTCGGCATCGTGCCCCCCTCCTACATAGACATCGTCACTCATGGAGTCATATACAAAATACAGAGGTGCATAACCACCGAAATAATCAAACCATTGCAGAGGATCGTAAGAGGCTACCAGAGCTTCAAAAATACGGCTCTCAGAATTGTAATATTCATCAACAGGTAAACTGCTGGAGGGAGATACGGTCAGGAAATCGTCTCCGCAGGAGATGGCTCCAAACATGATAAGAGCCGCACAACAAGTTATTATAAATTCTTCATACTGTGTTACTTTTTTAAATCAGAAATTAAGATTGAATCCCAAAGTGAATGTACGCGCCTGCGGATAGTTACCTTTATCAATACCGACTGACTTGTCATCATTGGCTATTTCGGGGTCAAATCCTTTATAACCGGTCAGGGTAAGCAGGTTCTCGGCTGCTACATAGAGGCGAAGGCTGGAGATAAAGGCTTTGGATGTCCATTCACGGGGCAGCGTATAGCCCAGCTGGATATTCTTCAGGCGCATATAGGAACCGTTCTTGATAAAGATGTCGGAGGCTACCATGTTATTATTCTCACTGTTCCAGGCAAAACGGGGTGTTTTATTGGAGGTGCCTTCACCGTGCCAGCGGTCCATCATTTCCGAAGGCAGGTTCACATACCGGAGGTCCAGGCGACGGGTGGCATCAAAGATATCGTTACCGATGGTACCGGAGATAAGCATACTGAAATCTACATCTTTCCAGGAGGCCTGGAAGTTGAGTCCGTAGGTCCAGTCGGGGGTTCCTTTACCGATCATGGTTTTGTCCTCGTTGTCAATACTGCCATCCTTATTGATATCTACAAAGATCACATCCCCGGGCTGTGCATTCGGCTGTAGTTTTTCGCCGTCCTTGTTGACGTATGCATCGATCTGTGCCTGGTTCTGGAAGATACCGGCGGTTTTACGTCCATAAAAATAGGGATACACTTTTCTGTTCTCTGCGCAGCTTACTTCATCCAGCATGTGAACGTGGTCAAAGAGTTCATAACCGGTTTCGTTACCCAGATTGACCAGTTTGTTCTTCAGGTAGCTGATATTACCACCAAACCGGAAATTTCAGTCGCCTTTGCGGAATTTGTAACCCAGGTCTATCTCAACACCGGAGTTCTTCATATCTCCTACATTTCCCATCGGTTTTGACTCACCTAAGTAAGAAGGAATAGCCATATCTTTAAGCATACTGTTGGTCTTCTTCATAAAGTAGTCAATGGTAAAGGTCAGGGAGTTATTAAAGAACCCGAAATCAAGCCCGGCATCGTACTGTTCTGATTCCTCCCACTTGATGTCGGCATTGGGTGTTCCGGAGGGTTTGGAACCCATGATAATAGTCTGGTTACTTCCACCGCTAAATACGTAGTTGTTGTTGGTCGCTACATTGGCTGTATACCTGAAAGCATCAATTCTTTCGTTACCGTTCTTACCCCAGGAGAGACGGAGTTTCATGTTTGTCAACCAATCGGGCCGGTTCTCCATAAAGGCTTCGTTGGTAACATTCCATCCTAACGATACGGAAGGGAATACCCCCCATTTGTTGTTGGGACCGAAGTTGGAAGAACCGTCGCGGCGCACGGTAGCCTGGAACATATAGCGTTCGTCGTAGTTATAGGTGAGACGACCGAAGTAAGAGGCCAGGGTGTTGGGATCGAACCGGCCTCCTGAAACACTCATATCACCGTTACTGGCCAGGCCTGTGGCAAAATCGAGGTTGGCTTTGTCGCCTAGCTCATCGATGAGGTCGAACCTGTCACCGCTGATCTTACGGCCGGTATACTTTTTGGCAGATTGGCCGAGTACTACGGCAAAGGAGTGTTTATTAAAGGTTTTATCGTAAGTCAGGATATTTTCTACCTGCCAGGTAGAACCCCGGTTCATGGAAGACCATACTTTAGAGCGGTCTGTAATGGATTGCGGACCCCGGAAGTTCTCTTTCTGCCAGCCATCGGTACCCCAGAAAGCAAGGTCGGTACCGTAGGAACTTTTGAATTTGAGGTTGTCCCACAGGGTAAGTTCGGCATAGAAAGTAGATACAAACTTGTCTGAGTTATGTTTCTCGCCCGGCAGAGAGAGTTCGGCCAGCGGGTTGGTTATTTCATTGAAGTCGGATCCGGGAATGGAGTAGAGCTTACCGTTATTTGGATCCCGTAGGGGTTTGTAGCGGTCGCCGTAATGGCCATACATCTCCTGAAGGGCAGCTTCGTCTTCGGCATATACTCCGATGAGCGGAGACATGAACATGGCATTTCCCAGGGGAGAACCGGTAACGGAGTTGGTCTCAACTCCTGAATTCTTAATACGGGAATACCCGATATTGACACCGACCGTCATTTTACTGAGCCAGTTGCGGTTACGGCTCTCGTCAAAAACCTTATAGGTAGTATTGGAGCGGATAGAGATACGGTTATAGTTGGAACGTCCGTAGTTACCACCTACGATACCTTCCTGATCGTAATAACCTAAGGAGAGGAAGTAGCTGATCTTCTCGGAAGCGCCGCTTACACTAACCTGATGGTTCTGTACGGGAGCACCGTAGTTAAAGATCTCTTTCTGCCAGTTGGTTCCTTTCCCGATCTGGGATATATTGTATATATCTCCTTCACCCGTATAGTTGCTGGCTTCGTTCATCAGGGTAGCATACTCGGTAGCATTGAGCATGGAGCATTCTCTCCAGGTGCTCTGGAATCCGTAAGAGAAATCGTAGGTTACTCTCGTTTTACCTTCTTTACCGCTTTTGGTGGTTACCAGTACCACACCGTTGGCAGCACGGGCACCGTATACGGCTCCCGAAGCGGCATCTTTCAATACTTCGATGGATTCGATATCACTGGGATTGAGGTAATCAATACCGCCGTCAACTGCCATACCGTCTATAATATAGAGGGGATCGGAGTTGTTGATGGTACCTGTACCGCGGATATGTACTTTGGCACTGGCCCCCGGTTGACCGGAAGTAGTGGAGACCTGTACCCCGGAGGCAAGACCTTTCAGGGTATTATCCACACGTACGGGTGCTGTGGCTCCGAGATCGTCGGCAGATACACGGGCAATAGAGGCGGTTACCACACTCTTTTTCTGGACACCGTAACCGATCACGATGAGTTCGTCCAGGGCCTGTATATCTTCTATCAGGATGATGTTCATCGGTGTAGAGGATACTTTCAGGTTTTAAGAGTGATAGCCGATAAAGCTGACTTCGATCGTAGCGTTCTCGTCTACATTGTATACTTCAAAATTACCGTCCAGGTCGGTAATGGTACCGTTGGTGGTACCTGTTACCAGTACATTGGCGCCGATAATGGGTTCACCGGATGCCTCTTTTACATTTCCTTTGATAGTGATCTGTTGTGCGAGCGCACTCACTGAAAAGAATAGCACCAGAGTGAGAACAGACAGGAGTCTGTACGAGGGTGCTCGTTTTGATTGGTTCTTCATACATAAAAAATTTACAGTTAACACTTAAACTTGCTTTCGTTTTTCGTACTGGCAAAGATAGAGGTGGAAAAGATAGTCTGTATAGGCAGGTAAGAGTGAGAGGTAAACTCCCCCTTAAAGTAATACACTGACTGTTAATATATTACATCAGGATATGGATAAAAAGAAGTAAACTTCTGAAAGGGTAGCGAGAAGGCCGGAGAAGTGCTGAAAGCCTCTTATTGACGGTAAAACGGGCACTACACCGGCAGATCGGATAAATCCGGGGATCCATCTGCCGGCCGCCCGGGAAGATCATTGCAACGGTTTACCCAGGGATTTTACCGTATTGGCAAAATCTTCTTTCGGAATGATCGCTTTGTTACTGGTCTTTAACCGGTTGTTATAAACGGTTTGGGGAGAACAGTGTAAAAACTCAGCGATCTTGACGCTGTCATGGATCCCTAAACGGACAAGGGCATAGATACGGAGTTCCGTATTGAGAAGTTCTCCCTCTTTCAGCACAATCCGTTCTTCGGGTTGTAACAGGGCATTGAAGTCGTTGACAAAATCGGGATAGATATGGAGAAAGATGGTATCGAAGTTACGATAGAACTTCTTTAGTTCATTTTGTGCCATGGTAGGGGTATCAGTCAATGTTTTTATCTCATCGAACTTCTTGGTCCTGACCTTACGGTTAATGTTCTTGCGGAATTCATCCAGCTTACTGATATAGTTGGAGCAGAGGGTAAAGACATACCCGATGTACTCCTCTTTGACATAGTTTGACTCACGGAGCTGGTTGTTGAGATGTTGCAACTCACTGTTAAGGTGTTTCAATTGGGTATTCATCCGTACCAACTCTTCCTGGGCAACCGAGAGTTCTTCTATGTGTTCGTTTAACTGGTTGTTGACCTCATTAAGCCGGGTACGGGAGAGGGAGAGCCGCTTCATCTGTATATAGATATAGAAGATGGCGACCAGCAGGATAAACGAGAGTCCGCTCACTAAAAAGAGGAAAAAGCGTAGGCGGGCCTCCTGCCGGAGATTACGCTCCTGGTAAGCTTGCTGAATGGCATCCTGTACGGAGGAGATACCCACTACCCGGACGCGGTTGCGATACATCTGGGCATTTTGCAGGCAATAATTGATATAGGAGTAAGCGTGGTCAATATCTCCTGCTTCAAAGAGGATCTTTGCCAACTCCTCAAGGGAGGCAATATCTTTATTGGCTATCCTGACATCGGCCATGGCAGAATAGATCAGGTATTTCAGGTAATTGGTCCGGTCGCCGGTTTCATTATACAGATAGGCTAAGATATAGGCGTTCATGGCATCCGTACGGGTGTCGAGGTTAGAACCGGAAACTGCTGCCAGTAACTCCTCTTTTACCTCCTCTGCCTGGCGAGTACCGATAAACTTCCATCCTTTATACCATAAATAGAAGGGGTCTTCGGGGGTAATGGTAGTATAAATAGAGTCTTTATAGAGGGCTTCGTAAGCGTAATAGTTATCCTGCATCTGGCTGTTATCGCCGGTATATTGACCAAAGTAGGAATAGAGATAGATCATTTGTCCGTAATATTCTGCCCACAGGGAGGCAGGAATATCTTTCAGGGAGACTTTATTCAGTACATCCAGAGCCTCCTTCAGTAAGCCGGTAGCAGAGAGTATAAAAGATTTTTTGATCTTCCACTCGGTAAGCCACTCCTTTTTATCTAATTCCTGTGCCAGTGCCAGGTTCTGATCGACATAATAAAGGGCAGAGTCGGCATTATAGACAAAATATTCGTCATAAAAATTTTATGGATCCAGTAACGTTCTTCCGAGCTCCGTACCCCCTGAGTACTCTTTCTGAGTTGTTCTATCCGGGCCTCTTTGACAGCGGCAAAATAGTTCTTGTGCGCAATCAAAGTATCTAACTGGAACAAAAGATCTTCAATCTCTCCTTTAGGAGTAAAGTCAGCCCGGGCCTGCAGACTGAAAAGCACTATGCATAGAATAGCAAAGGTTTTATATTGTTTCATAGTAAATATAAAGAATTAGGG
>JAJPZL010000278.1:3488-9154 GCA_021204375.1 Bacteroides sp. | reverse complement strand
GTTTATTACGTCTGAGTCAACGTCTGGTGATGCATTTAATTCTTTTGATATTTTATTAGACTATAAATCCTTAGATAGAATTCCTACTCATATTATTGTGGTATGTACAGCAAGTAAGTATGGAGACTTTTTTACTGGTAGTACGAGTAGCATTCTCTGGCTAGACGACTTTGAGCTAATTTATGAATAACAAATAGACGTGAGAAAATCAATACTGTTTATCTTTTGTGTCTTGGGAGCAATCTGCTCTCAGGTACAAGATTTTAAACGGGATATTGAGCAGCGGATGTTTGTCCCCAAAGGACAATGGATCGTAGGCAGCTCGGTATCCTATTCAGAATATACCGACGATAACTACAAATTCCTGGTGATCGATAAATTCGATGCCGAAGGCTATACTTTTAAAGTCAGTCCTACTGTGCTCTATGCTTTTAAGGATAATTTAGCGGCCGGAGGGCGTTTTACTTACGGACGTACCTTAACCAAGGTTGATGCACTTTCTGTAAATCTGGATGACGATACTACTTTTAGTTTGGACGATCTATATAGCCTTACACATAGTTATTCCGGAACAGCCTCTTTAAGGAATTATATCAGTTTAGGTAACAGTACCCGTTTTGGTTTTTTAATGAACTGCAACTTATCGTAGGAGGAAGCCAGTCAAAAATGGTCAGTGGCAGGGGAGAGGACTTGACCGGAACTTACTCTACCAGTACCGATTTCAGTATTGGTATGGCTCCCGGGATGGTTGCTTTTATTAATAACTATACAGCGGTAGAGGTGAGTATTGGTGTATTAGGCTTTAATTACGGCAGGACCCGGCAACATACCAACCAGGTATATAAGGGGGATACTACCCGTAACAGTGCGAATTTTAGGATCAATCTCTTTTCCATTGGATTGGGGATTGCATTTTATCTATAAGAAGGGATCAATAAAATGTGGCAAAGTATAAACTACTTCTATGTATATTGGCAGGATTCCTGCTTCTGATACCCTGCGTCCATGCGGAAGAGCCGCTTCTTTCCGTAGCCGAAGGAAGCATTGATTTGCAAAGTGATACGGTAAAAGCCGGACGCGATCTTTTACGTATTCGTCCTGTAGGCCGGTATGACCGCGGAATAGCCAATTACCGTTTTATTCCGAAAGGGAAATGGATCTTTGGGGCCACCTTTTCGCATGCCGGTTACGATACGAATGACAGCCAGTTCTTTTCGTTCCTGGAAAACTTTAGTTTTAATGGTAAGGTCACTAAGTTAGATCCGTTTATCGGTTATTCCGTACGGGATAATATAGTGGTTGGGATTAAACTGGGGTATGAGCATATGGGTGCCGATCTGGATCAACTGAATCTTACCATTGATGATCTGGAGATCAATATGCAGGACCTGCATTTTACCAAAGATCTCTATACGGCGACTCTTTTCCACCGCTCCTATGTAGGATTGGATGCCGGTAAACGTTTTGGACTGTTTAATGAGACCAATCTTACTTACAGTACCGGAGATACCCGTTTTACCCGGGGAAATACCAATGTGGAGGAAATTGAAAATGTAGCTACCCATATCAACCAGATACGGTTGGGGATTAATCCCGGGGTATCGGTCTTTATTATGGAGAATGTCAGTGTAGAGTATTCATTCGGAGTGACCGGTTTCAAATACAGAAATGAAAAGCAGAAAACGAATCAGGAAAATAGTGGTTCCCGCAAAACAAGTGGAGCCAACTTTAAGATTAATCTGTTCAATATCAACCTGGGAATCACAATATGTATGTAATTATGGAAAAAATAAGAAGATATTACCGAATGGCTTTCAGTACTCTTTTTCTGGGGTCCCTGCTTCTCCTTACTTCCTGTCTGGAGAATGATATTCCCCTGCCCTATATAAAGATCGGGGTAACCGAATTTAAAATAGATGGACAGATTAGCAATAGTTATATTGACAATGAGAACAACCGGATCTTACTAAGTTTAGCTGATACTGTTAACATAAAGAAGGCTCTTCTGGAAGTTTTAACGTTAAATGAAGAGGAGGCTACTGCTACTGTGGCAGTCGGAGATAGTCTGAACCTGTCCGGTAATTTTAAAATGACTCTTTCCCTTTACCAGGATTATATCTGGACAGTAGAAGCTACGCAGGAGTTTGAGTATATTTTTGAGGTTAATAATCAGGTGGGGCAACCGGAGTTTGATGTAACCAATCGCATTGCGATTGCGTATGTAACCCAGGATACGGATCTTTCTAAAATTGCAGTCCGTAAATTACAGTTAGGTCCTTCCAATGCACAATATTCCAAAGACTCTCTGGAATTACAGAACTTTACACGGAACCAGACGGTATGGGTAAGATACCACGATGAGCTGGAAAACTGGAGTCTGCGGGTTTCCGCTACTGATCAGCTTACCTTAACTAATACGCCGGATGTATGGGTAAATGTGGCGTGGTTAAAAGGAGAGGGAAAAGAAGGAGATGAGTTTGGATTTGAGATCCGGGAAGCCTCTTCGGATACCTGGACCATTGTAGATCCTTCTTTGATCGAGATAGAAAAAAATGCCTTTACTGCCCGGATCACGGGGTTAAAAGAGAGTACGGAATATGTCTATAGGGCCCGCTCTGATGAGTATTATGGAGAAGCTGTCTCTTTTACTATCCGTGAGACTATTCCGCTTCCGGGAGGAAGTTTTGATGAGTGGCATCTTTCCGGAAAAATCTGGTTCCCTTTTGCAGAAGGAGAGACACAATGGTGGGATACCGGTAATTCCGTAGCTGTAACTTTAGGTGACAGTAATTCTGTTCCTACACTGTATACGTCTGACGGGAATGGATATGCTGCTAAGTTAGAGTCCAGGTTTATAGGGATCGGTGTCGGGAAACTGGCTGCCGGTAATCTTTTCCTGGGTGAATATAAAGAGACTGTCGGAACTAATGGTATTTCGGATTTCGGACGTCCTTATACCTCTTATCCTACCCGGTTAAAAGGGTATATGAAATACACTCCTGTTGCGATCAGTCATTCTTTAAGTGATTTTTCGTACCTGAGGGGAATAACAGACTCCTGTCATATTTATGTGGCTTTGGGAGATTTGGATGAACCGGTAGAGATACGTACCTTTTCCAGTAACCGTAAGCTTTTTGAAAAAGATAATCCTAATATCATTGCGTATGGTGAGTATATTCAGGGGACTTCCGATACTGCCTATAAGCCACTTGAAATAGAACTGGAATATCGGTCTACAAGTCGGGAACCAAAATACCTGGTGATTGTATATACAGCCAGTAAATATGGGGATTACTTTACCGCCGGGGATGGTAGTTTGCTCTATGTGGATAACTTCTCGCTGGAGTTTGATTATTAGAGGAAGATAAAGATTTATTTTTAAGCAATAATGATTTTAAAGAAAGCCCGCTTATATAGGTATATAGGCGGGCTTTTTACATATTCTAATGATAGAAAAATTTGTTCATAAGATCTTGAGTCTCTCTGTTATCGCCGGCTTCACAGCCGGTGATTTTATTTCTGCGGCTTCACAGCCGCTCTATTTCTTTGTGTCTCTTTCTTGTTTTTACCATCTTTGGGTTATGAAGCCCAATAAAAGAAGGTCACTGGCTGGGAAGCCAGCGACAACAGGATTTTTCATTGATTCGATAAAATCGATTGATACATACTATTTATATCTGTTCCACCTTGATGGCACAACCATTCCATAACGTTGGCATTATTATGCCAAGTAGGTGGAACAGTTGTGCCAAGGTTATGGCAATAAAGTTTATTATATATCTTTCTGTGTAGGGCAGAGATTAAGTAAAAAATCTGTTGTGGTTGGAGAGCAGAACCTTTCCCAGTGAACAGTGTGATTTTTGTTCGGCAGCTTTATTGTTGCTCCCGGTTATATTCTTTTGTTCGTATGTCTTATATTTATAAGATTAATAACAGGTATACGTTCGTTTATAAAGCTTCTAACCCCCTCATATTACATCCCTTTTACAAAATTTCCTTTCTTTCCCTCTTTTTCATTACTATTTCCGTGAACATACCGAATGTAACCTCATTGTAATATCTGTTTAAATCTTCCGTAATAACGTGCCTCTATATTTGTCGCATCAAACTAATATAGAATATGAAATTCGGTAAAATTACAACGTTTATTTGTGGGACCATGCTAACGCTTTCGGCCGTAGCGCAGGAAGCTGAGTTAACCCCTCTTGAAGAACTCCAACAACAAACAGCAGCACTACAAAGCGAAGTTGCTAAGCTAAAGAAATTCAAAGTTTCGGGTTATGTACAGGCACAGTACCAATGGGGGCAGGAAAATGCTTCCCTGAAAGTGGGTAACAGCAATGAAAAGAAAGATGACTCTTTCAGTCGGATCGGTATCCGCCGCGGACGTATCAAGTTTACCTATGAAGAAGGGATTGCTTCCGGAGTGTTCCAGTTGGATATCACTGAAAATGGGGTGGGTTTTAAAGATGCTTACCTGAATATTAAAGATCCCTGGATCAAAACCAATGCGCTCCGGGCCGGGGTATTTGACCGTCCTTTCGGGAACGAGATCAGTTACTCCTCTTCCCGTCGTGAATCTCCGGAACGTTCTACTGTTTTCCAGACACTTTTTCCGGACGAAAGAGATCTGGGAGCGATGCTGATCCTACAGGCTGCTAAAACCTCTCCCTGGAATTTTCTAAAATTAGAGGCCGGACTTTTTGCCGGTAACGGGATTAAACAGGAAACAGATAGCCGGAAAGATTTTATCGGTCATCTGACGGCTAATAAAACGTTCGGCAGCTCTTCTGCTTTCGGTGTAGGCGTGTCTTATTACCACGGTAGTGTGTATCAGAGCAGTGAAAATGTCTACAAAATGAAAGATGGTGGATTTATAGTAGATAGTAAGGAGAGTAATGTGGGTAAATATGCCAAACGTCAGTATGTGGGATTTGATGCTCAGTATTCGGTATATAGTACAGCCGGTATGACCCAGATCCGGGCTGAATATCTTTTCGGACAACAACCGGGAACCTCTTCCAGTACCAAAAGTCCTAATTCTTCTTCTTTGCCGGAAGATCAGGATACCTATATCAGAAACTTTAACGGTGGGTATGTGATCTTGGTACAGAATTTAGGTAAAACTCCTCTTTCAGCAGTTTTGAAGTTCGACTGGTACGATCCCAATACTAAAATATCAGGTGATGAGGTAGGTAAAAAAGAGTATACCTCCAAGGCGGATCTTTCGCAGAATACTTTTGGCCTGGGTCTTCTCTGGAGGATCAATCCCAGTCTTCGTTTGCAGGCTTACTACGAATTCAACAGCAACGAAAAAACAGCTAACCTGAGTGGATACACTGATAACAGAAAAGACGATGTTTTCACTCTGCGTATGCAATATAAATTCTAAGAAAACAATAGGTTAAGTAAATAAAGATAAATTATAGCAATATGAAAAAGTTAGTATTATTATTTGTAGCAGTGGCTCTGTCCACCAGTATCTCTTTCGCACAACGTATTAAAGGTTCTGACACTGTACTTCCTTTGTCACAGCAGGAAGCCGAAAGCTTTATGAAAGCCAATTCTTCACAGACAGTGACTGTTACCGGTGGGGGTAGTGGAGTAGGTATCTCTGCGCTGATCGAAGGCACCACTGATATTGCACAGCTTTCCCGTAAGATCAA
>JAJPZL010000278.1:0-3478 GCA_021204375.1 Bacteroides sp. | reverse complement strand
ACTTCAGGAAGGTGGTAAGAATGTAAAAGAGGTAACGATTGCTTATGATGCACTGGCAGTAGTGATTCACCCGGGAAACAAAGTAACGAACCTTACACGCGAACAGCTGGAAGGTATCTTTACCGGAAAGATCAAGAACTGGAAAGAGGTGGGTGGAGACGATGAAAAGATCGTTCCTTATGCACGTGAAACTTCTTCGGGTACGTATGAGTTCTTTAAAGAAAGTGTGTTAAAGAACAAGAACTATATGAACGGTATTATGAGTATGCCTGCTACCGGATCCATTATCCAGTCTATCAGCCAGACAAAAGGGGCTATCGGTTATGTAGGACTTGCTTACCTGAATAAAGATGTAAAAGCAGTACATGTATCTTATGATAAGGGAGCTACTTTTACAGAACCTTCCGTAGCTAACGCTAAGAATGAGACTTATCCGATCGTTCGTCCGCTCTATTTCTATTATGAGAACGGTTCTGAAAAATTAGTAAAACCTTTTATTGATTATGTACTTTCAGACGAAGGACAGAAGATCGTAAGCGAGATCGGATTCATTACCGTAAAGTAAATTCACTCCGTACAGACAATAGCTGATTAACGTGAAGGGCAGCCTAATGGCTGCCTGCGTTATTCCATCAGAACCAAAACAGAATGAAACAGCTGAGAAAATAATTGAACGTATCATTGAAAATATCCTTACTGTAAGCGGTGCCGTTACCAGTATTGTAATCCTGCTGATCATTGTCTTTCTTTTCAAAGAAGGATTCGGGCTTTTTAACAGTCCTGCAGTAGAGAGTGGGTACTCGTTTTGTGTAAATGAATCCAACCCTGTGAATTATCTCTCTCCTTACCAGATCAAGGAGATCTATGACTCGGAGATCGAGAACTGGAAAGAGATAGGAGGAAAAGATGAAGAGATAGAACTGTTCCGTTTCGAAGAGATATTCAGCCACTATTCCGAAGAGGAGATGTGAGAGAATTATGAATACCTGCCCGAAAAGCTGGGAGAGTATATTGCAGTTAATCCTAATGTGGTGGCGTTTATTCCGAACCAGTTCCTGCCTTCCGGTATGCCAGGGGGTAAAAGTATTACGGGATAGTAAGATCACTTTCTTTGACTTTTTCGGTGGGAGAGAGTGGATGCCTACCGCTACTCCTGCGCCGCAGTTCGGGGTGCTTCCCCTGATACTGGGAACTCTTTGGGTCAGTATCTTTGCCATCCTGATCGCTCTCCCGTTAGGTTTGGGAGTTGCTATCTACCTTTCGGAGCTTGCCAGTGAAAAGATGCGTAAAATACTTAAGCCTACTATTGAATTACTGGCCGGTATTCCTTCTGTTGTTTACGGATTCTTCGGGCTGGTTGTGATCGTTCCCCTTATCCAGAAAGTATTTAACCTACCGGTGGGAGAGACTGCTATAGCCGGTAGTGTGGTGCTGGGTATTATGGCGCTTCCTACTATTATTACCGTAGCCGAAGATTCCATGCGTAATACACCCCGTGCTATGAGAGAGGCGAGTCTTGCCCTGGGAGCTACCCGCTGGCAGACCATCTACCGGGTAATCATCCCCTATGCTATTTCCGGAATATCGGCTGCTGTAGTACTCGGTATCGGACGTGCTATCGGTGAAACGATGGCGGTACTGATGGTAACCGGTAATGCTGCTGTTATGCCTACGAGCCTGTTTGAACCGGTACGTACTATTCCCGCTACTATTGCTGCCGAACTGGGTGAAGCCCCTAACGGAGGTGCGCATTACCAGGCACTCTTTATACTTGGGTGTATCCTCTTCCTGATCACCATGATCATCAGTATCAGTGCTGAGGTAAAATATCAAAACGTCAACCTAATAAAGGATTATAAGAAATGGATAAGAAACTTAGCCAAAAGATAGCATTTGTCATTTTCAGGTGTTTAGGGATCCTGGTAGTAGGTATCCTTTTCTGGATACTCGGATTTATTATCTACAACGGTATCGGAGTGATCAGCTGGGAATTCCTGACTACTGCACCTACTAACGGAATGACAGCCGGAGGTATCTTCCCGGCCATTGTCGGAACCTTCTGTCTGATGATCGGTAGTATGGTGGTTGCTTTTCCTATCGGGGTCATGTCTGCCATTTATACCACTGAATATGCCGGGAACGGGCAGGTTATCAAGTTCATTCGTGTAATGACCAATAACCTGAGCAGTATTCCCTCTATTA
Organism: Bacteroides sp.; assembly: GCA_021204375.1. Classification (GTDB taxonomy): domain Bacteria; phylum Bacteroidota; class Bacteroidia; order Bacteroidales; family Bacteroidaceae; genus Bacteroides. The sequence goes on along the minus strand of JAJPZL010000278.1, from coordinate 1,276 downwards.
TTTTCGGTCTTTTCAGGATGGCTCTCTTTGTAAATACCCTCGGTTTCGGCGACTCTATTATTGCCGGTTCGCTGACCCTGGAATTGTTGGTATTGCCCTTAGTGATCCGTACTACCGAAGAGGCCCTCAAAGCTATTCCCGACTCTTTCCGTACCGGAAGTCTTGCGTTTGGAGCTACTAAACTCCAGACTATCTGGAGAGTGATCCTTCCTATGGCCTTCCACAATATTATTACGGGACTTATTCTGGCAATCGGTAGGGTATCCGGAGAGACAGCTCCTATTCTTTTTACGGTAGCTGCCTACTTCCTTCCCAAACTTCCTACCAGCATTTTCGATCATGTGATGGCCCTGCCTTACCACCTCTATGTGATCGCTACCAGTGGTACCGGCCTGGAGGCAACCCGCCCGCTGGCTTACGGCACAGCTTTGGTACTGATCGCGATCGTATTGATCATGAACCTGCTTGCCACCTTCCTGAGACGTTATTTCAGTAAAAAAGTAAAGACAAATTAAAACAAAATGATAGAAGCTAAAAACGTAAATTTTTACTATGGAGATTTCCACGCACTGAAAGGGATCAACATAGTAATGGAAGTCAATACGGTCACTGCCTTTATCGGGCCTTCAGGATGCGGTAAGTCTACTTTCCTGAGACTTTTTAACCGTATGAACGATCTGATATCCGGTTGCCGGCTGGAGGGCGAATGCCTGATCAACGGAAAAAATATCTATGACAAATCTGTCGATGTGGATGATCTTCGTAAAGAAGTGGGGATGGTTTTCCAGAAACCTAATCCATTCCCTAAAACTATTTTTGAGAATGTTGCTTACGGACTTCGTGTAAATGGGATCAGTGATAAGGAGTTTATCCGTCAGCGTGTACAGGAGTCGCTGGAAGGAGCTGCCTTGTGGGATAAAGTAAAAGATAAACTGAAAAAATCGGCTTTTGAACTCTCCGGAGGTCAGCAGCAGCGTCTTTGTATTGCCAGTGCACTGGCTATTTCTCCCTCTATTCTGTTGATGGATGAACCGGCTTCGGCCCTTGACCCCATTTCTACTTCCAAGATCGAGGAGCTGATCTATGCATTGAAGGAGAAGTATACCATAGTGATCGTAACGCATAATATGCAGCAGGCTGCCCGTGTCAGTGACAAAACCGGTTTCTTTATGTTGGGAGAACTGGTAGAGTTCAGCGATACCAAAAAGATGTTTATCAATCCCGAGAATGAGCAAACTTAGCGTTATGTGACCGGACGTTTCGGATAATTCATTAA
>JAJPZL010000264.1 GCA_021204375.1 Bacteroides sp. | reverse complement strand
TGGTATTATTATACTCTTTTTCCCAGATATTATAATTAGTCCCTTTTATACGATTCTTCCAGACCCGGTAAGGTCCACGCCCCATCCAGCGCATTCCCGCTACATCCTCTTCCGGATAGGAGAAAGTAATACCAAAATTCAGGATATTAGCATCCGTAAAAGCATCATCAAAACCACCTCCTCCGGTAGCTCTGTTCAACATCACAGCATCCATATAGAGAAGTCCGTTACCGGTAAGTTTCCATACGATCGAATCAATACCCCCCAGATATTTGGCAATAAAAAAAGCATCTCCCTCCAGCTCTTCAATGCGATACTCCTGGAATTTCACTTTCATTCCCACCGGTACAGGCCCGTCTGTAAAAGGAATAATAGTCTCCCCTTTTTTAATCGTACCTATCATTCCATTCTCTTTATTGAAAGTCACCGAAAGAGCAGGTGTTCTGAGCACTACTTCCTTGTCCAGATCCATAGCAACCGCCCTTCCGGAACTCTCTGTCCCTTTTACCTGTTCTGCAAAATATTCATCCGCATATTTCACCGGCCAGCTCCAGGTACAGATAGATTTCCCGAACTTATCAAAAGCCTCTACCTCCAGTACATCACTGTCAAAGAATCCTGCCGGAAGATCCATACGGGCCTTTCCGGTCTCACCCGGATCAATAGCCGGCAATTTCACCTCCCCGGAAGCCACTATTCCAGCTTCACCTCCCCGGAGCGGAGAAGGAGTCGACAACAACCGGTACACCATCCTGCAATCACGCAGGTTGGTAAACAGATAAGTATTGGATACAAAGAACTCACCGTTAAAAGAAGGCGTAATAAATAATTTACGGAACTGAATAGGAGCCCATACCTCCCGTACCGTATAATAACTCCCCTCTTTCTCCCGGTAAGGTCCTACTATACCATCGGGCGCATTAAATGCCTCTGTATCCAGAATTCCCCCTTTATCCGTGCGCCGCACAGCATTATCACTAAAATCCCACATAAAACCACCGGCGAAAAGCGGATGAGCCGTATAATTATCCCAGAAATCTTCCAGACCGGCACCATGCCCCTGGTCATACATACCGTGCATAAACTCAGTAGGCATAAATACCTTATAACCATTCACAAAACGGGCCACTCCTGTCAGGAAGGTCGGATAGTGGTGAGTATCCAGATCATCAAAATCCGCCCAGGCATGGATAACATGACGTTTCTGAGGATCATACTCTCTGAAAAGCGGATCCAGATCGTAATTAAACCCACCCTCATTTCCGTTGCTCCACAAGACAATAGAAGGGTGATTAACATCCCGTACCATCATTTCATGCAACAGTTTAGTACCCACTCCGGTATCATATCCGGTCTGCCAGCCTGCCAGTTCGTTCACAACCAATATTCCCAGAGAGTCACACATCTCTATAAAGTGCTTATCCGGCGGATAGTGGAAACGTACGGCATTCATATTCATCTCCTTGATCAGTAAAGCATCCTGCAGGCTGATCTCCCGGTTGGTAGTGCGTCCACCGTCCGGATGGAAAGAGTGCCGGTTAATTCCCTTCATCACTAATTTGGTACCATTCATATAGATACCATCCCTCGGACGGAATTCAATGGTGCGGAAACCGATCCGTTCCTGTATCGTATGTATTTTCTCCCCCTTTTCATTCAGAAGATCCAGTGTCATTACATACAGATTCGGATCTTCCGGATTCCAGGTTTTAACACCCTTCCAGTGAGTAGTTACCCACTGGCTGTCAGCATCATTCAACGGAACAACCTGAGCCGAATAAAACTCTTTCCCATCCAATGAAGAAATGGCAGTAGAGAGCGAATACCCCGCCTCTATTCTGTTAAAAACAACCTGAGCCGATAACTCTCCGCCGGCAGCCGCATCAACCGCTACCCGTTCAATATTTGCCTGAGGTTTGGCTTCCAGATAGACCGGACGATAAATCCCTCCGAATGTCCACCAGTCAGCCATACGTTCCGCTCCGTTCACTGAACGGTTGGCAGAGTGTTTCCACACTACTACCTCCAGGTTATTTTTCTTTCCATAATTCAATTTATCGGTAATGTCATATTCAAAACGATAAAAACCACCCTGGTGAATATCTCCGGCAAGTTCGCCGTTGATCTTTACTTCAGTATCGGTCATTACCCCTTCAAAGACGATCTTTACCTGTTTATTCTTCCAGTCGGAAGAAACCTGAAAAGAATAACGATAAGTACCCGTCTCTTTACTGGGTTCGTTCCCTTTCACTATATACCAGCGTCCGTAGGTATATCCGCCAAATCCCTGCAATTCCCACTGCGAAGGAACCTCTATTTTGCTCCATTTCTTACTATTTAGCCCATCCGAGCAATAAAATTCCCAGGTTTTCGTATCTCCAAGGCCGTGACCGGACAACATCAATGTTTCCGTCTGCTGAGCATATCCCCATGAAGCTAAAAGTACGAAAAGTGTGGATAGATAGTGTTTCATAGTTTCTGTCCTTTTCTGTTAAATGATTATCTGAGGCAAATTTAATCATATTAGCGGGAGAAAAACTTCTCCTTCCTATACATATCAATGGAGAGATTGTTCTTTTTACAGTTTTTTTGTTCACTAAGTACTATACACAGTACAAAACAGGCTTACTGCCACCGGTAAAATAAAAAATCTCCCCGTAAACAGGCTCGACGTTTTTAAAGTTAGTGAACAGGTTCATAAAAACCATTAAATAACGTCCAAACACATTAACCGGAATGAGATTTTAAAGCTGTGAATTATTTTTTATTGTATATTTGCGCCTAATTATGAGACGCATTTTAGTAATATACCTGCTCCTGCTGACTGTTTGTTTTGCCGGTAAGGCACAATTCGGGAGTGGTGGTGACCTGATCGATCCGGAAACCGGAATGGTAGTAGACGACCCCTCCCAGACCCGTCGCGTAGTACAGGATAGTATAGAGATCATCTCCCTTCCTCCTACGGTATATATGTGGAGAATTGATGAAAAGTTCGGCACCATCCTTCCGGTCCCCGCTGATACGTTGCAACACAACTTCCAGAACACCAATCTGATGGAGGGCATGTACGGGCATTACAACTATTTAGGAAACCTGGGTTCCCCCCGGTTGTCCCGGATCTTTTTCGACCGAGAAGAGAATTCCTCTTTTCTTTTTCTGGATCCCTACTCAGCCTTCATGTTTACTCCCGGACAGTTCAATTTTACCAATAGCAGTATCCCTTATACAAACCTTACCTACTACAAAGCAGGAAGTAAAAGAGATGGGGAAGAGCGGTTTAAATCCTACTTTTCCGTTAACGTGAACAAAAAGTTTGCTTTCGGATTTAATTTTGACTACCTCTATGGTCGCGGAAGATATGCCTACCAGAATACAGCCTTTTTTAATGCAACACTCTTTGCCAGTTATATCAGTGAAAAATACCAGATGCATGCTATGTACAGCAACTTTAGCCTCAAAATGGCAGAGAACGGAGGTATTGAAGACGACAGGTATATCACTAATCCCGAAGAAATGAGTGAGGGAAAAAAGACCTATGAACCCGCCAACATTCCTACCAACCTGGATGCTGTCTGGAACCGTTACCACTCCATTTACGGCTATCTCACACATCGCTATAACGTAGGTTTTGAACGGGAAGTAGTACAACCATTGGTGGTACAGAACGAAGAGGGCGAGGGAGAGGTACAGGAATCATCCGAACAAATTTATGAATTCGTACCGGTAACCAGTTTTATCCACACTTTTAAACTGGAACGCTCCCGTCGTCATTTCACAGTTAAGGACGATCCCAATGAATTTTTCCCAATTCCCGAAAATAACCCGGGAGGATACATCCGTACCGACGGATTAGCCAACGATACAACCGTATACATAGGCGCTAAAAATATGCTGGGTATCTCTCTATTAGAAGGTTTCAATAAATACGCTAAAGCCGGTCTGACTGCCTATGTAGAGCACGAAGTACGGAAATATACCCTGATGGGGTCTGATTCCACACACGTGGATGAATATACCGAACACGAAGTATATGCGGGAGGAAGACTCTCCAAGCAGGAGGGGAGTCTGCTTCACTACAACGCTACCGGTGAAATAGGCTTTGCCGGAAAAGCATTGGGACAATTCCGTCTGAAAGGAGATATGGATCTGAACTTCAGACTTTTCAAAGATACCGTAAACCTGATAGCCCACGCCAGTGTAACCAACACACTTCCCTCCTTCTTTATGCGTCATTACCACTCCAATTATTACTGGTGGGATAACGAGGATATGGACAAAGAGTTCCGTACCCGTGTAGAGGGAGAATTGAATATCCAACGCTGGAGAACCAATCTGCGGGCAGGTGTGGAGAACATTAAAAATTACACCTATTTCAATGCAGATGCCCTTCCCACACAGGAGTCAGGAAATATTCAGGTTCTTTCTGTCATTCTCAGGCAGGACTTTAAACTGGGCCCCCTTCATCTGGATAGTGAAGTAGCCTACCAGAAATCGAGTAATAATACGGTATTACCGTTACCCGACCTCTCTGTTTACAGCAATCTTTACCTCCAGACCACTCTTGCTAAAAAAGTTCTGAGTGTACAATTAGGAGCCGACATCCGCTATTTCACCAAGTATTATGCACCGGATTATGCTCCCGGGGTTAATCAGTTCCATATTCAGGGAGGAGAAGACAAAATTGAATTGGGCGGATATCCCATTATTAATGTATATGCCAATATACATTTAAAAAGGACCCGGCTTTTTGCGATGATGTATCACGTCAACCAAGGAAGCGGCAATGCCATGTCATTCCTGGTACCCCACTATCCCCTGAATCCCCGTATGCTCAAATTAGGTGTATCCTGGAACTTTTATGACTAATAAATATATACGCTATATTATCCTTGTATTCATTGCTTCCCTGGTTGCCACTTTCATACTCAATAAAGAAACCAGTGAGGAGGAGCTTATCCCTGTAACTACCCGTGATTATCAAGAGATCGATCAGGAAAAAGTACTGCGGGTAGTCACCGAATACAATAGCGTCAGTTATTTTATAGAGGGTGATACAGTAGCCGGTTTTAATTACGACTTACTGATGCACTTTACAGCAGACAAAGGGTGGAAGATCGAGATCACTCCTGAAATGAGTATTGAAAAGCGTCTGGAAGGATTACTTTCCGGAAAGTACGATATCATCGCCAGTAATATTCCGGTAACCAGCCCTCTCAGAGACTCCCTCTCCTTAACCGAACCGGTGCTTCTGAATCGCCAGATACTGATACAGCGAAAGAACGAAACCAGCGAAGAGGGAGTGATCCGAAGTCATCTCGACCTGGCCGGTAAAACACTCTACGTAGTGAAACACTCCCATGCTATCCTGCGTATCGAAAACCTGGCAGATGAGATCGGCGAATCTATCCGGATAGAAGAGGTAGAGAAATATGGTCCGGAACAATTACTCGCTATGGTAGCACATGGAGACATTGACTATGCAGTATGTGATGAAGCCATTGCATTGGCAGCAGCCCCCCAATATCCACAACTGGATATGGAAACCAGCATCAGCTTTACCCAATTTTACTCGTGGGGACTTCCTAAAGAATCCGTAGCTCTGTTAGATACAATTAACAGGTGGATATATCAATTCAAGATAGAACCGGTTTACCGGGAACTTATTAATAAGTATACCCGGTAATTCTACCGGCAAATTTAAACCATCACCGATTCTTCTTCAAACTTCTCAATCTCATGGCGAAGCGCTGTAATACTGCCGTACTGGAAAGCATTCCCTGTGATGGAAAGAGCAGTTGCCGAATACCCTACAAAAGTACCAAACAGCGCAAATACAAAATAAAGAATTAAAAAATAGAAGGGTAACTGTGCCATATCGCCCACCTGTACCGAATGAAGATAAAGTCCGTAGATCAGAATGACAATGTAAAAAGGTAACAACGCTACTACCTGAATAATGATCCCTACCATAGTCATGGCAAAATGCACGGCAAAAGTAGAGCCCCAGTAACGGAATCCCCTCCTATAGGTCTCAACCAGTGTGGCCAATATCCCCTTTTCTCCTATAACAGCAATATAGGGAGATAATAAAGCCGGGATCAGTAGGGCAAAAAAGAGCGGCAAAGTTATAATAAGTGTATAGGGAGAAACAAAGACCAACGCGATCGTAATACCCAGATAAAATATAAATAGCAGGGTAATAAGTGCAAACACCCCCAATAACTTCAATGATTTTTTAAATACCGGAGCTTTTATATCTCTCCACGAAAGTAAAAGGGTAAACTCCTTCTCCTGAGAATACTCTATCAGATGAATGAGTAGCCCGTAAAAGAGTGAACCTCCTGCCAATACGGCCATTAACATACAAAGCGAAAGAATAAAATACACTACAAGAGCGGACTTAGAAAGCCCTCCTTCCAAAACCTGGTTAACATACGTATTATAATAAAACATGTAAAGCGTGGCAACCACCGAAACAGGTACCACGATATAGCTACCCAGCTTCAACAAAACCCTGAAATTATCATTGATAAATTTGAACGCAGCGTGCAAACGTCCCGATACACTACGCGATTTAAAAAGAATAATTTTCGTATTTTGATTGTCCATGTATATATTTTGTTAGATAAATGACCCACAAAAGTAACGAAAATCGATATATTTGCAAGGAAGTCATCTAAACTTTTTAATGCGGTGAGTTTTCAGTAGATCTATAGTTAGTTTTGTGTAAGTAAAGAAGAAAATTATGAATGAAAAAATGATAAAATGGGGTTTTATCGGTTGCGGATATGTTACCGAACTAAAAAGTGGTCCCGCTTTCAGTAAAATAGAGAACTCTGAGGTAGTAGCCGTGATGTGCCGTACTCCCGAAAAAGCAAAGGCTTATACCCGGAAACGCGGTATTTCCCGCTGGTATGACGATGCCCAGGAGCTGGTAGACGACGAAGAGGTGAACGCCATCTATGTAGCCACCCCTCCCTCCTCCCATGCCACCTATGCCATTATGGCCATGAAAGCAGGAAAACCTGTGTACATAGAAAAACCCATGGTAGTGAGTTACGAAGAGTGTTGCCGGATCCTGCGGGTATTAAAGAGACCGGAGTACCCTGTTTTGTGGCCTACTATCGCAGATACATGCCCTATTTCATAAAAGTGAAAGAACTAATAGAAAAACAAGCCATCGGCAATATCCTCAATATCCAGATACGGTATGCACAACCACCCCGGAAAGAGGATCTGGATAAAGAGAATCTCCCCTGGCGGGTACAACCCGATATCTCCGGAGGAGGATATTTTTACGACATGGCTCCTCACCAGATAGACCTGCTGCAGGATATGTTCGGATGTATCCTCAGTGCCAACGGTTTTAAAAGCAACCGAGGAAAACTATACAGTGCCGAAGATAGCCTGAGTACCTGTTTCCAGTTCGATTCCGGATTGGTTGATTCAGGCTCCTGGTGTTTTACCGCCCACGAATCGGCAGCCGAAGACCGGATCGAGCTCATCGGAGACAAAGGAATGATCTGTTTCTCCGTATTCTCTTTCGAACCCATCGCCCTCCATACGCTGAAAGGCCTGGAGGAGATCCGGGTTCCAAATCCGGAACACGTTCAACAACCGCTTATTCAGGTAGTCGTGAACCATTTATTAGGTAAATCTGTTTGTTCTTGTGACGGTATCACTGCCACTACCACCAATTGGGTAATGGATAAGATACTCGGAAAATTATAAGAACAATAGCGTATACATTGATAAACGATGGTTAATAATAGCACCCATTAGCCTGTATTTCATTTCTCCCGTAAAGAGTGAAGTACAGGATTCAATCCCGGAGATTATCCAGCATATACAAGAATCCAAAGTGGTCCGTACCCTTGAAAAGATCAGTGAGTTCCTAAATAACCATGATACCAACTATGTATCCCTCAACCGGTATAACTTTACCGTGATGCTCCAGAGTAATAACCTGTATGAACATTACAAGCTGGCCAGTAAAGAAGAAGATAAACAGAGCCTTGCGTTTTCACCCACTATGCACGCAAAACTGGGAGGCTATTTCGGTTATAAATGGTTACTGGTAGGATGGTCATTTGACCTCGCCAATAAAAAAGAGACTGAAAAAAGAAAAGAATTCTCTTTAAGTGTAAATACAGCTGCATTAGGATTCGATTTTTTCCATCATAAGAACGGAAAAAATTTTAAGATCAGCGATATTAAAAACATCGACCTGGGTAATAGCAGTGACTATAATAAGAAATTTACCGGTATGACAGCTAAAGTAACAGGGGCAGATCTCTACTGGATCTTTAATAATAAGAAATACTCCTATCCGGCAGCCTTTGCTCAATCAACCCAACAGTTGAAGAGTGCAGGCTCCCTGATCAGTGGGATCTCCTACTCACGGCATGTCCTGGATTTAGATACGGAATAATTGCCTCAGAATATCCTGGAAGCACTCGACCCCTCTCTGCGAATAGAGAAACTATCTTATTCGAACTGTAGCATTCATACCGGATATGCCTACAACTGGGTCTTTGCAAGGAACTGGCTGGCAGCTGCCTCTTTCAGCCCGGCAGTAGCCCTGAAAAGCGCCCGGCTACATACCACAAACGATGGTAATAAACACCTGGATCTGAATATAGATTTTATTATACGTGCAGGAGTGGTTTACAATAATTCTCGCATCTTTGCAGGAGGAGATTTTATGATGAACACTTACGAATACAGCTCCGACCAGATCGCATTTACGAACCGCTTCGGTAGTGCAAGAGTTTATGCCGGCATAAACTTCGGATTAAAGAAAAAGTACAAAAGCAGGAATTAAAAGAGTGATTAAGTAACACTAAACGTTAACATGATGAAAAAAGAAGAATTTATGAGGGAAGCTATTGAGCTTTCTATTGACAACGTTCATAAGGGTGGAGGCCCATTCGGTGCAGTGATAGTAAAAAACGGCAGAATTATTGCAACAGGTGTAAACCGGGTTACCGACTCCTGCGATCCTACCGCTCATGCAGAAGTCACAGCGATCCGCAGTGCAGCTAAGAAGTTGAATACATTTAACCTTTCCGGATGCGAAATATATACATCCTGCGAACCCTGCCCCATGTGTCTGGAAGCCATTTACTGGGCCCGTTTAGATAAAATATATATGATTATCCGCATGATGTCCGTTGATTTATTGAACATCATATGAATG
>JAJPZL010000403.1 GCA_021204375.1 Bacteroides sp. | reverse complement strand
AAAATCAATAATCTCTATTAAACGCCGCGAGCCCCGCTAAAGATTATAAACACTATAAAATAAAACTCTTTAAATAAATGCTATGAAAAATCTGTATGCATGGCTGTTACTGCTCCTGCTGGTACTAACCACAGGAGCAACCGCCCAGATCCTGGAACCGGTCAAATTCAAAAGCGAATTTATCCGCATTTCAGATACCGAAGATGAGATCATTTTCACGGCCCTGATCGCTCCCGGATGGCATGTCTACTCCACTGATCTTCCCGAAGGAGGGCCCGTATCTGCTACTTTCAATGTAGATCTCCTGGAAGGAGCGGAGCTTACCGGTAAACTGCTACCCCGGGGTAATGAAGTGACCGCCTTTAACAAAGTATTTGAAATGGAATTGCGCTATTTCGAAAATGCAGCCGTGTTCGTACAGCCGGTCCGCATTACCGGACCTGCCTACCGGATAGAAGGGTACCTGGAGTATGGGGCCTGTGATAATGAAAGCTGCCTGCCCCCTACAAAAGTAGAGGTAACCTTCGAAGGAAAAGGAGTGGAGCGACCTGCGGAAGAAGCAGAAACGGCGCTACAGTCCGAAGTCACTCCTGTTACTCCGGGAAACAAACTACCTTTGGAACCGGTTTTTAACCGGCCTCAGGTATCCCGGGGAGAACCGGTGGATTGGTGGGAGCCTGTAATAGGCGAACTCCATGCATTGGGTGAAACTACCTCTACGGCCTACCGTACCTGGATCTATATATTCCTTATTGGACTGGCCGGTGGGTTCCTGGCCCTTTTTACCCCTTGCGTATGGCCGGTCATTCCTCTTACAGTCAGTTTTTTCCTCAAACGAAGTAAAGATAAAAAGAAAGGGATCCGGGATGCCTGGACTTACGGTATCTCTATTGTTATTATTTATGTGACCCTGGGAATAGCTATTACAGCTATTTTCGGAGCCAGTGCGCTTAACGCACTCTCTACCAATGTCATCTTTAATATATTTTTCTTCCTGATGCTCCTAGTTTTTGCCATCTCTTTTTTCGGGGCTTTCGACATCAGGCTTCCGTCATCCTGGAGCAGTGCAGTAGATAACAAGGCAGAACAGACCGGCAGGATGCTCTCTATTTTCCTGATGGCCTTTACCCTGGCGCTGGTCTCTTTCTCCTGTACCGGGCCTATTATTGGTTTCCTGTTGGTAGAGGTCTCTACCACCGGTAGCATTGTAGCACCCGCTATAGGTATGCTTGGATTTGCTGTTGCCCTGGCTCTCCCTTTTACGCTCCTTGTCCTCTTTCCCTCCTGGCTAAAGACGATGCCCAAATCCGGAGGATGGATGAATGTGGTAAAAGTAGTGTTAGGCTTTCTGGAATTGGCTTTTGCCCTGAAATTCCTCTCTGTGGCCGATCTGGCCTACGGATGGAGTATTCTGGACAGGGAGACTTTCCTCGCTCTGTGGATTGTGATCTTTGCCCTGCTGGGAATTTATCTGTTGGGTAAAATTAAGTTTCCGCACGACGATATGGATACCCGCGTAAGTGTGCCCCGTTTCTTTATGGCTCTTATTTCTCTGGCCTTTGCCGTTTACATGGTACCCGGCCTGTGGGGAGCCCCTTTAAAGGCTGTCAGCGCATTTGCTCCTCCTCTGAGTACGCAGGATTTTAGTTTGTACGAGAACGAAGTGCATGCAAAGTTCAATGATTATGACCGGGGTATGGAGTATGCCCGTCAGCACCGTAAGCCGGTAATGATCGATTTTACCGGATATGGATGTGTGAACTGTCGGAAAATGGAACTGGCTGTCTGGACGGACGACAAAGTAAGAGATATCCTCAATAACGAATATGTACTCATTACCTTGTATGTAGATAATAAGGAATTACTTCCTGAACCGGTAAAAATAGAGGAGAACGGAACCCAGCGTACCTTGCGTACAGTGGGAGATAAGTGGAGTTACCTGCAACGGGTTAAGTTTGGAGCCAATGCACAACCTTTCTATGTGTTGGTCGATAACGAGGGAAAACCACTCAACAGATCGCATGCATATGATGAAAATATTAATAAATATGTAGATTTCCTGCAAACAGGATTAAAAAATTACGAGAACCGATAAAACATACAGATATGAAGAAGATAATTAATCCCTGGAAAGGACTGGAAGGTTATAACTGTTTTGGCTGTGCATCCAATAATCCGGTCGGTGTGAAAATGGAGTTTTACGAAGAGGGAAAGGAGGTAATAAGTATCTGGAAGCCCCGTCCCGAGTATCAGGGTTAGATTGACACCCTGCACGGAGGTATACAGGCTGTATTGCTGGATGAAATATGCGCCTGGGTGATCCTTCGCAAATTACAGACTACGGGAGTTACTTCTAAAATGGAGACCCGCTATATGAAGTCTGTCAGTACCAACGATCCTGAAATAACCCTGAAAGCCCGTATTGCGGAGAAAAAACGCAATATTATGATCATAGAGGCCGGACTCTATAATTCGGCCGGTGAAATTTGCACGAAAGCTATCTGCACCTATTTTACTTTTCCGCCTGAAAAAGTCAGGGAAGAGATGAAGTTCCTGGCCTGTGAGGTAGAAGAGTGAAACTCCCTACAAGAAGTGGAAAGAGGAAGTGGTAAGCAGATTTCTGAGAATAATACAACGCTTACTAAAAAGATAAAAAACCTTATTTTGCCAGCACGCCAGCACACTGTATTGAATTACAGTGGGTTACAGTGTGCTACCTCTTTTGGGGTGGTAGCACCCGGTAGCACACCTCTTACCGGTGGGAACAGATAGAAAACAAGAGGTTGCTTTTTGTGCTTTAAGACATTGTAAATTAAATAAATAAATTATTAATATCCATTAGACCCGGGTCTGACCAGTAGTGAGACCCGGGTGGGACGGGTCGTTAGATCCGGGTCTCACAGGTAGTAAGACCCGGATCTAATTAATTCTGGTTCACCGGCAAATAGGTTGAGGTTCACTTTATGTATAAAAAGATCAGCTAACGGAAAGAAAAATGGATAAGGGGTGTGCTGGCATGTGCTACCACTAAAAGTGAAGTAGCACACTGTAACTATTTGTATCTTAGTCCAGTGTGCTGGCGTACTGGTAAAATAAGGTTTTTAACTACTGGAACAGGTATTCGCCCCAGGGATAACTGCCGGGTTTTACTGTAATATGGATGCGAGGATCCTCCTTCAATGCCATTCGTACTACTCCGGGAGTGATCTCATTAGTGATCACAAAGCTTGACCATCCCAGCCGTTTGAGTACGGCAAAAGCGGTGGCTCCTCCTTCAATGATCACTTCGTCGGGAGCGGTAAAACTGATCAGTTTATATACGAGTTCAGCCATGGTGTTACGAAGACGCAGGGCGAAGTTCTTTCCTCCTTTGGAACGGTATCCTACGGCCAGGGCAATAGAGCCTGTATCGTTGTAGTTCATCATCAGTTTTTTGCTCCACCGGCTATAGTCTCCGCCCTCAAATACATCGGTGGGCATGGTGTGCATCCGGATGCCTTTCCGGCTCACATAGGGAAAACCGGAGAGATCGCCGCTTACGGTACTACCGCAGATGATGATGGTGTTCCGTTCCTGGAGTCCCTGGAATACGGGATTATCTTTTTTAGCAGCATATCCTTCGGATTGCAGGTAAGTGGTGAACAAATCGGCTGCACCGGCCAGCAGAATACCGGAGTCGGAGTGGCGGATAAATTGTTTGATATCTTCCCGTACTACGGCATTGGCAAAACAGATACCGGTTTCGGTCATTTCGCCGGAGTGATTGACTAAGTGTACACCCGGGAAACGTTCACTGACGGTGGAAGAGTGGGCGGGAAACTCCGGATCGTCCGTAAAGGGGGTGTGGTGCAGCGGTGTTTCATTGATGTAATAAACACCATCCCGTACAATGCGCCCCCGGGAAGGGTTTTCGGGAAGCAACAGGGCACGCCTGTGCCCGGAACTCTCCATCACCGCTTTCAGCTCGGGGAGAATGTGTCCCCGCAGGGCTGAATCGGTTTTCTTGAATATTTTATTGCATCCGAACTGTTTCAGGGTGCGGGATAGCTTCCGGTTGATGCGGATGGCTTCCGCTTCGGACATGGAGCGGGTATCGGTAGCAATAACCAACAATTCGCAATCGGGCAGGGAGGTAATGTCCGTAGCGAGATTGACACGCAGGCCGAACCGCAGACCGATGCCGGCTATTTCGGCGGCACCGGTAAAGTCGTCGGCTATTACTGTGATAACCCGGGTGATCATTTGCTTTTTATTCTGTTTTGAGCCATGCGGGTAGCATAGTCAATGGATAATAACATTGCGTCGGGGCTGGCTATGCCTTTCCCGACTACGTCGAAAGCGGTACCGTGATCTACCGATACGCGGATAATGGGGAGCCCAAGGGTAATGTTTACGCCTTGTACACTCTTCATTTTCTGTGTCTCTTTGTCCCAGTTAAATCCTACTACTTTAAAGGGAATGTGTCCCTGGTCGTGGTACATAGCCACACAACCGTCGTAGAATCCACATTTGGCTTTGGCAAAAAGGGTATCGGGTGGTACGGGTCCGGCTACATCATATCCCATGGCTTTGAGTTCTTCAATGGCGGGAATGATCTCTTGCTCTTCTTCCCAGCCAAAGAGTCCTCCGTCGCTGGAGTGAGGATTGAGCCCGGCAATACCCAGGCGGGGCTTTTCGATACCGAACTGACGGCAGGCATCGTCCAGTAACTGGGTGACGGCTATAATGCGCTCTTTCTTAACCAGGTCGCAGGCCTGGCGCAGGGGTACATGGGTGGTTACGTGGATCACCCGCAGAAACTCATCGGCCAGCAGCATCGCATACTTTTTGGTATGGGTAAAATGTGCGTACATTTCGGTGTGGCCGTTAAAGTGGTGTCCGGCCAGATTGAGTGCTTCTTTGTTCAGAGGAGCGGTTACGGTGGCATCTACCTCTCCGGCCATAGCCAGTTCAATGGCCTTGTGGATAGAGAGGAAAGCGGCGTTACCGGCCTGGGCCGATACTGCTCCGTATTCGAGGGTTTTAATATCCACACACTTCAGGTCGATCACATCGATGGTACCGAATGTGAAGAGTGCCTGGCTTACTTGTTTAATAGCATTGATTTGTAAATCCAGTCCGAGTATCTCTACTGCGCGCTGCATAACCGAAGCATCTCCGGTTACCAGGGGGCGACACTGTTGATAGGTGTTGGGATTGTTGAGGGCTTTTGCCACGATCTCCGGGCCAATGCCGGCGGGATCGCCCATGGTGATTGCTATTTTGGGTAACATATAGTTGTTGTTTTAAAAGAGTTCCTGATAAATTTTACGGGCATCTTCGGGGGTAAATTCCCGGGGATTGTTTTTAAGCAGCCGGGTTACTTTCATACCGGCTTCTGTCATCCGGTCTACTGCATTCTCAGGGATACCGATCTCAGAAAGGCGGGTAGGAATGCCACACTCCAGCGAAAGCCGGGTAATGTGTGCTACTCCGTTCTCGGCGGTTTCGTTATCATCAGCTCCCTGTGCTGCTCCGCAGGCCAGGGCGATCTTTGCAAATTTGCGGATATCGGAAGGGCGGTTGAAGCGCATGACTGACGGAAGGAGAATGGCATTGGCTAGGCCGTGTGAGATATGGAACTCTCCACCCAGCGGATAGGAGAGGGCATGCACGGCGGCTGTATTGACAGGACCCAGGCAGAGTCCCCCGTAGAGGCTTCCCAATAGCAGGGCTTCGCGGGCTGCTATATCGTTGCCGGCTTTCACGGCACGCAACAGGTTGCCGGCTATCAGGCGGATCCCTTCCAGGGCATACATATCGATAACCGGATGGGCAAACTTATTGGTATAGGCTTCGATACAGTGGGTCAGGGCATCCATACCGGTCTCGGCTGTTATGCGGGCAGGAACTGTCACTGTAAGAGCCGGGTCTACATAGGCTACATCGGCTACCAGGAAGGGACTTACAATTCCTTTTTTCAGTTTCTCTGTTTCATCCAGCAGGATGGAGTTGGGGGATACTTCGCTTCCGGTCCCGGCTGTGGTGGGTACCAGGGCCATCCAGCAACTGCGGCCTTTAAGGAGTCCGGTCCCGAAAATATCCTCTACACGCTGGTCGCTGTTTATCAGGGCAGCTATTAGTTTGGCGGTATCGAGCACGCTTCCGCCTCCTATACCGATCACACTGTCGGCTCCAAAGCTGCGGGCCTGTTCCAGTATTTCATAAAATCCGCTTACGGTCGGTTCGGCTACTACCTGGTCGTAGATCTCTGTTTGTACGCCTGCCTCTTTCAGTGTATGGAGGTAGGGCTGTGCCAGTGGTTTTACAGGCGGGGTGGTGAGTATAAAAAGTTTTTTGTATCCCAGACTCAGGTAATCTTCGGTAAACCGGTTCATGCAGCCGGTCCCGAACTCTATTTTAGCGGGTTGTAAGAGTGTTATTGGTTTCATTGTTTGTTAATTATCTATAGTATAGCCGTTGGGAATTACTTCGTTTCCCGGGCTTTTCTTTTTTCTTTCAGGTATCCGTAGATCGTGAGGCTCTCATCAATCGGTTCGCTTTTGAACAGGAAACTGGCAAAGTATCCTACTACAAAGACAATGATATGGCTGTAAACTCCCAGCATATATTTGTGGTGTTTGAAGTTAAGCGACCCCAAATCTACTAAAATTTTCTGTTCTCCGTCTCCCAGGTCGAATTTAGTGGAGGTGAGCATGGCGTAGGCGGTAAAAAGTACGGCTACTGCAATCCCTACATAGAGTCCCTGTTTATTGGCCCTGCGGCTAAGGAGTCCCAATAGGAAGAGTCCTACAATACCGGCCGAGAAGATGGCGTAGAGTTCAAACACCACCCCGAGTACTCCTTCGCCTCCCCAATGGGCATAGATCATGGCAATTCCTACCGATCCGACTCCGGAGAGGGCTGCGATCCAGCGTCCCAGCCTCATGCGTTGTTTATCGGTACTGGTGGGCTTAAAGCGTACATAAAAGTCTTCTACCCCGATGGCGGCCAGGCAGTTCATATCTGAATCGAGGCTGGAAATGGCTCCTGCTGCCAGGGCGGCGATAATAAGGCCGGTGATACCAACGGGAATTTCGGTAGCTATAAAGTGTGGGAATACGGCATCTGCCTTGATCCCTTCGGGAAGAATGGCACCTGAGGTCTGGTAATAAACAAAGAGACCGGTTCCGATAAACATGAACATCGTCCAGATGGGTACACTCATAAATACTCCGATATAGGCAGCTTTTTTGGCACTTTTATCATCCCTGGCGGTGAGATAACGTTGTACGATCGTCTGGTCGGTACCATATTTCTGGATGGCATAGAAGATACCGTTGAGAGCCATTACTATAAAGGTAAGTTGTGTCAGATCCCAGTCGTATGGGCCAAAACTCATTTTGTCGAACTCTCTGGCTACGGAGAAGAGGGTTGAGGGCCCTCCTTCGGGAAGGAAGAGTAGTATACCTGCGCAGATAATACCTCCGCCGATCAGCAGGAAACCTTGTATGGCGTCCATCCAGATCACCGCTTCGATCCCTCCCAGCAGGGTAAGTAGAGTGATGGCAATTCCCAGAACAATAATAATGATGTAGATATCAACTCTCATAAAAGCAGACATAGCCAGGCTCACCAGAAAAAATACGGTCCCCATTTTGGAAAAGTGTCCCAGTACAAAGGCAAGGGCTCCGTACAGGCGGGCAAAGAACCCGAATCTCTTTTCAAAGTATTCATAGGTGCTTAACCGTATTGCTCGACGGAACAGGGGTACAATAATTCCTACCAGAGCTACCAGTATAATCGGTACCATAAGTCCCTGTACCAGCAGTATCCAGTTGGAGGCATACGCGGCTCCGGGATAGGCCAGGAAAGTTACACTACTGATCAGGGTAGCAAAGATAGACATTCCTACGGCCCAGGCGGGAATATTTCCTCCCGCTGTAAAATAGCTTTCGGTGTTTTTCTGTCGGCGGGCAAAATAGAGTCCCATCCCTATAGCCAGTACTACCGAAAGAATGACGATCACATAATCGACCCAGTGAATAAGAGAGTTTTCCATGCGTATGTAGCTGTTTGGTGGTTATTGGCTGAGATAGCTGGTTTTTTCAATAACTTCTGCTTCCATTTCAGCAGAGAGGCGGGTAAGGGGGGATAGCATGTGAGGCTCGCAGAGTCCGCGGGTCTTCATCATCACTTTAAGGGCTGCCAGCGATTGTCCCAGTATTTTATCTGCCTGGTATATTTTGGCAATGGCGTCTGTCTCCTGTTGCAGGCGCTGAGCTTCTTTGTGGTTTCCGGCTAAGGCTGCTTTATACAGGTCGGCAAACATCTCCGGTACAAAATTCCCGGTACTGGGTACAATACCGTCTGCTCCCAGTTTCAGGGCGTTAGCGCATTGGGCGGCCCAACCGATAAAGTAGGCAAAGTCGTCCCGGCCGGCTGCCATTTCAAGGCATTTCTGCATCCGTTCTTCATCCCGTTCCGAGTCTTTCAGTCCTACAATATGGGGATGTTCCATCAGGCGGGCTACGATCTCCAGCGGAATAGACATGTGGGTCGTGGCTTTGATATTATAAAGCATCAGCGGAGCGGTAATGTTGTCTGCCAGTGTTTTATAGTAGTCATATATCTGTTCGTCAGTGAGTGCATAGTAGGAGGGGAGGGTGGCTACAATAACATCGGCTCCCAGTTTGTGATAGCGGTTGGCGTATTCAATATGCTCGGCTGTGCAGCATCCGTTGAGGCAGGCATAAATAACCACTCTGCCTTTTCCGGCCTCAGCAGCTGTCTTTACCAGAATCTCCGATTGTGCTTTTGATACGGAATTGCCTTCGCCGGTCGTACCCATGAGTAACGGTGAAATATTACGGGCAGTAAATAGTTCCATAATACGGGTTACTGCCTGTCTGTCGATCTCACCTTTATCTGTTACGGGGGTTACCATGGGCACTACCACGCCTTTATATTCGTTTTTCATATCCAATTGTTTTTAATTGATCTACTATAAGACTGAAAAACGGGGTTTTTGTACTTTGTTTAGGAGGAGAAATTTAGGAAGGGGGAAATATATTATTTTCTCTTGTTTTTAACTCGTATGCTACCAATAGGGGAAATAAATTGTTAGGCTACATTTATATTTTGTGAATGTACCACTTAGTTGTACAGTTTTTCTCCCACTACAAATTCCATTTTTTAAAATTGATTTATGATTATCTTTCTTGTATAC
>JAJPZL010000126.1 GCA_021204375.1 Bacteroides sp. | reverse complement strand
AATTATGACGATGAGAAGGAGTTGACGGATATAACCACCTTGGATGAAATGAAAGAGTTATGGGCTCCGGAAATTAATAAATCCAATAATCTGGATCCGCTTAACGGATTCTGTATGTACGGATCATTGCCGGATGTGGATTTTACAGATGTAACGAACTATCCGGTTACTGTCGGCCTGGTAAGGACGTGTGCCAAGTTAAGGGTGAATCTTACATTTCCGGGAAACTCTTTGTTAAGTATTAATAATAGTTTTTTGATACAACGTGCAGCTACTTATACGCATGTGGTGCCTAACTCCATTGTAACTTTACCGATGGATAATTATTTTAATTTTGCGGCGGCTCTTCCTCTGACGGATAATGGGGCAGGAGTTTACACGGGGAATACATACGTGTATGAGGCTAACCAGGCACCTGTTATCACTATTTATACCCATTTGGGAGGAAGTACGGAGGAGCAAGCATTTACTGCTACGTTACCTGTTCCGCAGAGGAATTACCTGTATGATCTGATAATTGAGGTCTACGAGGAAGGAACTGCACTCAGGAGCGTGGAAAAGGGACCCGGCTATGCTTTTTACAGTACGATCCGGGTTTATAACGAAGCGGGAGAGTTGGTAGAAGAGACTTCTTTCTAAGAGTGGAATCAATTTCCCAATACTGCTTTTTCATGGGCATTCATATGGAAATTAATAGCATTTTTTTGTGCTTCGCTATCGGCTCCGGAAAGCATAGCTCTTCGGTGAGCATCCAGGTGGGCTTTCGTTCCGCTATTGCCTGAGGTTTGCCGGATAGCAGCCTTACGGGCCTGTTCTGCTCTTTCCTGGTGGTTGAACCGTGGATAATAAGGCTACTCTTTTTTCCAGCTTTTGAGTCGGTTATTCACAAAGCGAAGATGATAGATACCTTCATCATATGCTTTGTAACCGAGTGTATATTCTTTTTTCCGTATGAGCTATTACTTCATAACTTTTTCCCATTATCGCTACTACTTCACTCTCAGTCATACCGATACGTATTTTCCGCATATTGGCATCAGCATGGAATACATCGTTTAGATTAGGACAGCACGAAGTGAATAACAACATACAAGTACATCTAAAAAATCCCGTTTTTATCATGGTATTTAGTTTTTGATGGTATCCCAAAGATAAAAAATGGAAATTCCTTAAAAGGGATATAAATTCCTACTTTTCGGGAGTGAAATCTCTAAAACTACTTTAATAACTCTTTTAATAAAGGGAGTTCGGTTATTCCGAATCGTTTTTTAAAAGCAGCAATTTTTTCGCCGGTATAGATGTCTTCATCCAGTATCATAGCTTCAGCCGGGAAGGGGCGTCTGTTACCGGTCTTTATATCGATCACTACCAGGAGATTACTCTTCCTGGCTTTATCAAAGACATCTCTGAGTTGGTCTCTGCGGGTAATGGTAAATCCTCTGGCACCCATTCCTTCGGCTATTTTCGCAAAATCGGCTCCCTGAAGGTCTACGCCGAATTTAAGGCGGTTGGTGTCTTCCTGTTCAGCGTCAATAAAACCTAAGGAGTTGTTGGAGAAAACAATATTGATAATGGGTAGATTATATTTAACCTGAGTAATGATATCCTGCATAACCATAGCAAAGCCTCCGTCGCCGCTTAGGGTAAATACCTGCCTGTCGGGAAAGCTGAGTTTGGCTGCAATTCCTGCAGGAACTGCATAGCCCATAGTAGCAAAGAGTCCGGAAGTGGTAAAGAGTTGATTACGGCCGTTCATATTCAGCTGGCGGACGGCATCAATGGTTACATTGCCTACATCGGTAGTAAAGACGGCATCTTCTGTGGCGATACGGTTGATCTCTTTAAATACAGGTTCGGTCCGTACAGGGACTTCTTTGCTCTCTTTAAAACTTTTCATCCAGTTATTCCAGTTTTCCCGATTACGCAGGTTAGCTTTTAAAAAAGGAGTGGGGGCTTTAGGGCTTCCCTGATTGATCATTCTTTTCATTGTTTCACGGGCATCTCCTAAGATAGCTACATCGGTTTTATGACGACTCCCGAGTTTGGAAGAATCAATATCTACCTAGATAAATTTAACATGCTGAGGGAAGAAGATACGGGCAAAGGGAAAGTCACTTCCGATAAAGAGGATGAGGTCGGAAGCCGCCAGGGCTTCATTGGCTGATTTAGTGGCCGCCCGTGCAGCTGTTCCCATCAGGTATGGATGATTATCAGGTATAATTCCTTTAGCCAGTACGGAGGTTATAATAGGCATGGAAAAATGCTGTGCTAGTGCCAATACCTCTTCGGTGGCTCCCCTTGTTCCATGTCCGATGTAGAGTACAGGCCTGTCAGATTCCTGGATTAGTTTAATGACTTCCTTTATATCTTTATCATCCGGTAGAGGGAAACCTGTACGGTGATTTTTTGCGGAGGATACGTCTACTTCGACAATGTTTGTAAATCCGTAATCTACCGGTAAGGTCACCACGGCTACACCTTTGTGTTCATAAGCACGGCGGATAGCTTCGTCTATGATAAAGGGCAGGCTTTGCGGGTTCATTACAGTACGGTTATAGATGCTTACATCAACAAACATGGGGTTCTCATTCATCTCCTGAAAGGCATTAAGATTCATGGCGGTAGAGGCTACCTGCCCTACCAGTGCCAGTACGGGTACATGGTCAAGCTGGGCGTCGTAGAGTCCGTTGAACAGGTGAGTGGCTCCGGGGTCTGCGGTACCAAAACATACTCCGATCTTTCCGATTAGCTTGGCATCGGCTGCGGCAGCCATGGCCCCTACTTCTTCGTGGCGTACCTGGATATAACGTATACTGTTTCGTTTGTCATACAGGGCATCCATGGTAGAGTTAAAGGAGCCGCCGGGAATGCCGTAAATGTGATCTATTCCCCAGCTTTCCAGTACATCCAGCATGGCTATGCCTGATTTTATTTTTTTCTCCTGAGAATTTTGATTTTCCATATTGTGATGATTTTACTAAGTATATGTTAGTATAACTCTTGATTCCAGGGAATGGTTCGGGACAAATTCAATCTTAAGAATGAAGGGTTTTGATATAGGTCAGAAATAATAGGCCTGAAAAAGATATTAGAAAAATCCCGGACATGTAAGAGTGGATACATGAAAAGAAAATATATAAAAAATCTCTCCTTTTTAAAAACTGAGAGATTTTTATATTATTGGGAAAAGAGTTGTTATTCTTTAATCTTTATCCGACAATCGGAAAGGTCCTCGATAATAGCGAGTGATTCTATGCGCACTCCCTCTTTCTCCAGCCTATCTCTTCCCCTCTGAAAGGATTTTTTCGATAATAAAACCCATACCTACCAGCGTAGCACCTGATTGACGGATCAGGTCTAATATACCTAACGCTGCATTTCCATAGGCCAGGAAGTCGTCAATAAAAAGAACTTTATCTTCCGGAGTGAGAAAATCGGCACTGATCACTACCTCATACTCACGGTCTTTGGTAAAGGAGTGTACAGTAGTAGAAATGGCATTCTTAATAGTACGGGGAGATTTCTTTTTGGCGAATACTACGGGTAAGTCCAGCAGGTATCCGGTCATAATGGCGGGAGCAATACCGCTGGCTTCAATGGTCATGATCTTATTGACACCGGTTGAGGCAAACCGCTTCACAAACTCTACTCCGATGGATTTCATCAATACAGGATCCATCTGATGATTGATAAAGCTATCTACTTTAAGGATCCCTCCCGGATAACAACTTCCATCTTCTGCTATTCTTTTCTTCAGTAACTCCATGCAAGGGATTTTAATGATTGTTTCTGAGATCTTTTACCCGTACTGCTTTTCCTTCACTGCGAGGCAGAGAACCTTTTTTTACCAGGTTTACCCGTGGAGTTACCAGTATTTCGTCTCTGAGCTGCCGGATGATCTCTTTCCGGATGCTTTCCAGTTCTACATAATTATCGGTTGATAGATCGCTCAGTTCTACCTCTACGATCATCTCGTCCTGGTTCTCTTTACTTAACAAAGTGATGAGATAATTAGTTCCCAAACCCGGAAACTGATGGAGTATTTTCTCAATCTGCATGGGAAAGATATTGACTCCTTTGATAATGAACATATCGTCACTACGTCCTTTGATACGGTCAATCCGTACATGGGTACGTCCGCAGGGGCAGGTTCCGGGAAGGATACGGGTAAGATCACGGGTACGGTAACGGATCAGCGGCATCATTTCGCGATCCAGGGTAGTGATGACCAGTTCTCCGATCTCACCTACCGGAACGGGTTCCAGTGTATCGGGATTGATGATTTCTATGATATAGCAATCTTCCCAAAAATGCATCCCGTTTTGCTCCGTACATTCAAAAGCTACACCGGGACCGTTCATTTCGGTCATTCCGAAGCAATTGTAAGCCTTTACACCCAACATCTTCTCAATTTTACGACGTTGTTCGTCTGTATGGGGTTCAGCACCGATAATAAGAGTGTGGAGGCTGGAGGATTCCGGATCTATTCCCTCTTCCTGAAAAACTTCGGCTAACCGGATAGCATAGCTGGGAATGGCGTGGAGAGCTGTAGTGCCGAAGTCGGTAATGAACTTGATCTGCCTTTTACTGTTTCCGGCTGCTGCGGGTACGGTGAGAGCTCCCAGGCGTTCGGCTCCGTACTGGAATCCGAGTCCACCGGTAAACATACCGTAGCCCGAACTGTTCTGGAAAACGTCCGTATTACGGAGGCCTACCATATAGAGGCAACGGGCTACCAGATTCGCCCAGGAGTCGAGATCATGTTGGGAATGAACCACTACAGTGGGATTTCCGGTTGTACCACTGGAAGAATGTATACGTACTGCATCTTTCATCTCACCAGATACCAGTCCGAAAGGGTAATATTCCCGCATATCCTGTTTGGTCGTGAAGGGTAATTTGCGGATATCTTCTACTCTATTTATGTTCTCTTCCGTAATGTTATGTTGGGAAAATACCTGGTTGTAGTAGGGAGAGTGGCGGGCTATCCGGATGGTTTTTTTAAGTCGTGTTACCTGGAGGTTTTCCAGGTTGGTACGCGGCATGGTTTCAATTTCTTCTTCCCAATATATGTTCTTCATCGATTCAGTACGTATTTACATTACATTTTCTGCGATCTCTTTTCCGGTAGCCAGTGCTTTCAGGTTCATCTCTACAATAGCTTCACCTTTGGATCCGAATATCTCCCGGATACTTTCTTCGATCTTTTCGTAAGCCAGTCCCAGGAAGGGAGTCGTTGCTCCCAGTAGTACCATATTGGCTACTCTGACGGATCCGATCTGTTTCGCTATTGCATCTACATTCAGAATTACTTTACGGGGAAGCCTTTCTATTTCGGTCCTGATCTCAGCTTCATCCGGATAGTCGGGAATATTTTTAAAGGGTGTTTCGTTGGTAACGAGCCATCCTTCCTGGCTGAGATAGGACAGATAACGAAGTCCTTCCATAGGTTCGAGCGAAATAATAAGGTCACATTTGCTACAGGGAATAAGGTCTGAAGCAATAGGTCGGTCACTGATGCGAAGATTGGATTGTACGTCGCCACCGCGCTGACTCATTCCGTGTACCTCTGCCTGTTTCATGTAAAGGTTAGCTTTCAGAGCTGCTTTACCGATCACTGTGGCGATGGAGAGAATACCTTGTCCTCCTACACCGGATAATATAATGTCTTTTTTCATGACTCCTTAACTGTTTTTCTTTTTTTTACGCGAAAGTGTCTGTATACACTCTCTGCGGGGAATAATAACTGAAACACTCGGATAATTGATCTCTTCGCGGATAAGCTGCCTCATCTCTTCGTAGTTCTTTTTAAGCGGGACTACTACCCGTACGTGGTCGGGATCTACTCCAAGCCCGAGACAGATAGCTTCCAGTCTGCCGGTTCCGGCTGAGTCCTGCCCTCCGGTCATGGCGGTGGTTTCATTATCTGAGATCACAATGGTTACGTTGGAATTTTCGTTGACGCAATCCAGTAGTCCGGTCATTCCGGAATGGGTAAAAGTGGAATCTCCGATAACGGCTACTGCCGGGTAAAGCCCGCCATCTGCTGCACCTTTCGCCATAGTAATGGAAGCTCCCATATCTACACAAGAGTTGATCGCATTGAAAGGGGCGTTTGCGCCCAGGGTATAGCAACCAATATCACTGAATACCTTGTGAGCGGGATATTCACTACGTAGTATTTCATTCAGAATGGTATATACGTCTTTGTGTCCGCATCCTTCGCAGAGTGCTGGCGGGCGCATGGTTACGATAGAGGGAACGTTAAACAGTTGGTTGGTTTCGATCCCGAGAGCCTGTGCAACTTTATCAGGAGTAAGTTCTCCGTCACGTGAGAGGGTACCGTCCAAGCGACCTTTTATTTTTAAGCCTACTCCCAGATAGCCTTTCAGCTGGCTCTCCACAAAGGGTTGGCCATCTTCCAGGATAAGGAGTTCCTGACAATCGATAGCCAGCTTTTGAAGCTGTTTTTTAGGTAACGGATACTGCCCTATTTTCAGTACGGGGTATTCGCATCCTTCCGGGTAGTGTTCCATCAGATAGTTGTAACCGATACCGCAGGCTACAATACCCAGTTTTTTGTTGGGGCCGTCTATGTAAGAGTTATAGAGAGACTCTTCGGAGGCTTTTATAAAATCCTCCTGACGAAGAAGAAGTTCTTTGTAACGTTTGCGGGCATTTCCCGGAAGCAGAATGAATTGTCGGGGATCGTCGCTGAAAGAGATCTCGTTCTGGGGTTTGAGAGGTTGTTGTTCTACTCCTGATCGGGAGTGTGCCAGGCGGGTTACAATACGTATCAGGATAGGTTCACCAATTTTTTCGGAAAATTCAAATCCATTGTATACCATGTCATAGGCCTCCTGCTGGTTAGAAGGTTCATACATAGGGATCAGGGAAAAGTCTCCGTAAAAACGGCTATCCTGTTCGTTCTGCGAGGAGTGCATACTGGGGTCATCAGCTGCCAGCACCATCAAGCCTCCTTTTACACCGGTAATAGCTGAGTTGATAAAACAGTCGGCAGCTACGTTCATGCCTACGTGTTTCATACAAACGAGCGCTCTCTTACCGACAAAAGACATGCCCAGGGCTGCCTCCATGGCTGTTTTTTCATTCGAGGCCCAACGACTGTGAATGGAACGCTCACGGGTGATGGGGGATGCTTGTATATATTCCGTGATTTCAGTAGATGGAGTTCCCGGATAGGCATATACACCGGAAAGTCCTGCATCCAGAGCGGCCTGGGCAATTGCTTCGTCGCCCAGAAGGAGTTGTTTACTCATTATTTTATTTTTTAGTTTTCAAGATCTTTTTAATGGCTACAAAGATAGGCAATCCTTTACGTTATAGGGATTTTCAACGATAAATATTTCTTTTATTTAAGGCTTCGTGATATCTTCTTGCATTGGCCATATGTTGAGAAAGAGTAACGGCAAAATTGTGTCTGCCTGAGAAATCTTCTTTGGCACACATATAAATATAATTGTGTTCGCTATGATCCAGTACACTGTTTATCCCCTGGATAGAGGGAATGCGGATAGGACCCGGAGGGAGGCCTGTATATTTGTAGGTATTATAGGGAGAATCGTGTTGCAGGTGCTGATTGGTTATGCGGCGCAATGCGAAATCCTGAAGCCCGAATTTTACGGTAGGATCGGCCTGAAGGAGTATTCCTTTTTTCAATCGGTTCAGATAAAGACCGGCTACCACTGGTTTTTCATCGTTCACATTGGTCTCTTCATCTACAATCGAAGCCAGTATCGAGACTTCTGTGGGTGTCATTCCAATAGCTTCAGCTTTTTTCCTGCGTTCTTCGTTCCAGAAACGGTCGTGTTCTTTCTGTAGACGTTCCATCAGGCTTTGGACACCTATATTCCAGTATATTTCATAGGTATTAGGAAGGATCATGCAAAAAATAGTTTCGGTAGTATATCCCATTTTTTCATAAAACTGCGGGTTGTACAGAAGAGTGGAGATCTCTATTGAGTCGATCATGAGTCGTTCGCCAAGATTCCGGGCCAGATCTTCTTTGGTCCGTACGGAATTAATAGTAAGTTTAACAGGGCTCTGCATACCTCGTGCCAGGCGATTGTAGAGGTTATAATTATTATCGGAGGGCTCAATGGCATAACGTCCTGTACGGATCTTGTCAGCATATTTATAATGAGCCGCCATCCGACGGAAACCTGTCAGGTCAGAGGAGGGAACAAGCTGTTCGAGTTTATAAAAAACAGAGTCTTGTGTATCGTTCTGATCTATGTAAAGATAGGTAGTCTCTGCCAGGTCAAACCGGGGAGAGAACAGGATATAATAAATGGCTCCACTTATCGCTGCTCCTACTACAAGAATGATAGCCAAAAGGGTCAACAAAATGTTCCTGGTCTTTTTCTTCATGTTATTAATTTCTCTCTTTGTAAGAAACAACAAATATAGGGCATTAGTTCTTAAAAACCAATGGGATATTAAGGGTAGACTCCAGCTTCTTTTCTATTTCGTCGGGCAGTAAATGGAAGAAGTCAATTCCGGTAATAGTTTCTACGCTATCAATGGTGACCATATATTCCTGTAGTTTTCCTCTTACGTTCTCGTTTTTCATAATGAAGCCGATAGCACTGAGGGGTGATTGATAAGGAGAGAGGGCCACTTTGTAAAATGCATCTGGTATAGCTACTTTTCCTGTGCCGAGTGTTTTGGGTTTTTTCCCCATAATAGGGCCGTATACAATGACGATGGCACTGTCGGCCGTAGCCCACTCTCTTACTTTCTCTTCTACATCTTTCCAGCGTCCCCCGTTAAGTTTGCGGTCCTGGGGACATATATTGGAAAAAAAGAAGGATTCATCCATAGCTTGTTTGCTCCATTTCATATCTCCGGCAGGTGCCATGTGTCCCCGGTCGTATCCGGAGTTCGTGTAATCGCTGTTTTGTGCCTGTGCTCCTTTTACCTGTGGATCAGGTATAAATTTAGTGGCTCTTTTTACTGTACCCTGCACTTTTTCCTGGGTAAGCTCATAAGCTACCCAACTGGGAAGGCGCCAATCTTCGTTATAGGAAACCGTATAACCGGTATGGGTAATGATCTGCTCTTTGCGGGGAGTCAGGGTACGGGGAATTTCCAGACCTTCTACTTTAGGAAGAGCCGGTTCTTTTCTGATGATTTGTTCGTTAAAGTATTCCTGTACCTCTTCGATCTGTTCCAGAATAGGAGTACGGAAC
>JAJPZL010000101.1 GCA_021204375.1 Bacteroides sp. | reverse complement strand
TGTCTATACCATGCAAAAACAGATATCCATCTTTACATTTTTATTGATTATCAATCACCTGCTAATCTCTTCCCCTCCTGACAATGCCCATGCTTCCACTCTGCCCCGGGCAACCGGAAAAATAGAGTGTCTGATCAGGGGCAAAGTAATAGATCGTCCCGAAAGCCATACGCTTTACCTAGAACAATACGACGAAGACATCCGCATAAACCGGTAGGAAATCCCCATCCGGGAAAGAGAGTTTGTTTATACTATTTATGATACGGCAGAGAAACAGTATACACTTGTTTTTGAAGACGAATGGCTCAACGGCTTCTGGAATCCTATCAGCTTTTTTATCAGTAACGATACAGTCTCTATGGTACTCTATCTACAGAATCATTTTACGGAGAACCAGATCACAGGAGGGGTGGAAAACAGAAACCGGCAGGTCTATCAGGAGAAGTATCTCCAGGTATACGAAGCCTGTATGAAAAATGCGGCCTACCTTTTGGCCCATCCATTTTCGGAACAGAAAGAAGAGTTTTTAAAAGAGATAGAAAAGCTTTGCAACGGGGGAAATTAGTGCTACCGGAACGATAGATCTCAACAAGGAAATAGACAACTTATGGGAACAAAACCGGTATCACTCCGAAGAAGTCAATGAAATATTCAAGAAAATGGAGAAGCTCAGCGATCAGGAGGAAAAACGCCTTTTATTCCGGGAGATTGATAAACTACGCAATGCCGGAAAACATCTTTCCCCGGAAGCTCAGGAGATAGAGAAAAAACTTCAGACCATCCATCAATATATAGACAGGTGGGATCTGTATTACATCCATGACTATCCATCCCTGGCAACTTATTACAGATTATTTGATAAATTCACCTTTTTTACCCGCCAGGAAAAAGCACGGGCCTATCAGTACATGGATGAAATAGAGATTCTGCTTACCCATTCCTTTACTCCTCTATATCCGAACCACCCCATAACAACCGATATGCATTTTGCATTGGAAACTTGGAGAACCATCCGGGTAGGAGAAAAATATGTCGATTTCACAGCTCCTGATTTTGAAGGAAATCCCACAATCCTTTCCGGACAAATAGAGGGGAAAGTGGCCCTTATTGATCTGTGGGCCTCCTGGTGCGGTCCCTGCCGTGCCCTCTCCAAAAGCATCATCCCCATTTATGAAGAGTACAAAGAAAAAGGATTCACCGTGGTAGGTGTAGCCCGTGAAACAAACGGAGAGTATGGTATCCAGGCCGCCCGCCAGGATAATTATCCCTGGCTGAACCTGCTGGAAATTAAAGATATAGCAGGTATATGGAATAAATATGGTGTAGGCAATGCCGGAGGCAAAACTTTCCTGGTAGATCGCGAAGGAATTATTCTGGCCATTCATCCCACCGCAGAAGAACTAAGAGAGATCCTGGAAAAGATATTGCCCTGAAACAAGGAATGGGAAATACCCCATTACCCTCTTATTCAAACCCAATCGTTATTTCTACCTCTTTCTCTCCCGGAGTCCAGTCAGGTCCCTCTTCAATCAGGCGGATAGCTTCCCGGTCTGCCGAATGACAGAGTCCTTTTACCATACGTATCTGCTGCGGCCTGTCCGCTTCATTCACAGAGAAAGCTACTGTTACTTCACCCTTTACATCCCGGCACTCTTCATCCTGCAAAGCCTGCCGGTTCTTCTTTAAATAGTCGTTAAACCTCTTTTTCCCACCCACCGGCTTGGGAAGTCCCCTTTTATTCTCCTTCTTAACCGTACCATACCCCACCACTACTGCTTCGCTCAGTGCCTGCTCATCCTCTTTCAAAGCGATTCTCAGGAACCGGCCTGTATCTACCGGTATAGTAACAGGTTCATATCCAACGTAGTGAACAGCCAACTGGTCTTCGCTGCGGGCAGGTAGTTCAAATTCGCCGTTCAGATTGGTTACCACTCCCTCATTCTTTCCCTTTAATGTAACACTGGCTCCTATCACCGGTTCTCCACTCTGGTCCGTAACCAAACCTTTTATATAATTTCCATCCAACGTTACTTCAGACGCTCTTTTATGCACACGAGATGCTGTCACTAATCGTTGCTGCAATTCTTGAGCAGCCATCATTCTCTCCTCCAGAACATCCTCGTCTGTGGATATCGGAACATATCTCATCTCCACACCCTCCTGGCTATCTTCCACCATCACTAATTCATCCGCGACAGGTTCTACCGGGATTGTCCTAGCAGGAAGAGAAGACGAAAGCAGAGTTATCTCCGTCTCTTTCTTCTGGTGCCGGGTTACCAGATCAGGGGGAAGAACCGTTTCCGGGACCTGCTCTTCCTGTAAAACGTCATTCATAGCTACTTCCGGTATCCGGGTAAACTTCTCAAACTCTTCTTTATTCCACAAATAATATCCTCCCACAAACAAAAGCCCCGTTACAACGGCAACAGCACTCCATATCCAGCCGTCACTCTTTCGGCGCGCACTTTTACCAGTTATACGATTCTGCATATCCAGGATAGCCTTTTCGTGCTCTCCGGGCACCTGATCGTACCCTTCCAGCGCTTCCGACAAAAAAGGATCCTTCATCGCCTCTTTTTCCAGCCGATGTGCCTCTTTCCCTTTCCGGAAACCTTTTATATAATTCATCAGCCTCATTTCAACTCCTTTTTTATACAAATAGATAAATTACGTTTCCCGTTCTGAATATAACTCTTTACCCGTACCGGTTCATATCCCGTCGCATCGGCAATATCCGCATACGACATCTCTTTGAGAAAGAAATACTCAATCGCCCTGCGCTGTTTCTCATGAAGTTTCTCCATACAATGTCTCAAAGCAGTCAACTTCTCCTCCTCTTCTTCCTCTCCATCTAATAGATGCACAATTTCCTGTAATTCCATAAAAGAAGAGATAAAATCAAGAGGAAGCTCTTTTTGTTCCCGACGCAGTATCTGTAAAGAGTGATTCCGGGCCACACTATGTATCCAGGTACGAAACTCCTCTATTTCGTATCGCCCGATCTTAGGCATTAACTCTTCAAAAAGCTGCATCACCGCATCCTGTGCCTTTTCCGGCGTTTGAAGATACTTCAGGCATACACCATAGATCAAAGGAATATAACGGTTATACAGTTCCCCGAAATATTCATTCTTTCCGCTTTGCCGGTAACGTTCCAAAAGCTCTCTGTCCGAAAAAGATGATATGTTCTTACGCAGTAACAAACTTTTTTCTACAAAAATAAAAAAAGTACCCACTATTTATGGAATCCTTCCGGTAAATGCATCTATAAGGAAAACAACATTCCTATTCACATAAAAATAACAGTATGAAAACAAA
The DNA here is from genome assembly GCA_021204375.1 of Bacteroides sp. Lineage (GTDB taxonomy): Bacteria > Bacteroidota > Bacteroidia > Bacteroidales > Bacteroidaceae > Bacteroides. The sequence continues at coordinate 5,939 of JAJPZL010000101.1, read as the reverse complement.
ACAGATCTTTACAAGGCTCTCGCTGTTCGTAGTAGGTTGCCTCGCTATTTTTACACTCCATGCGCAAACTCTCACTGTCACCGGCCAGGTAACCGATGCAGAAAAGAATTCTCCCCTTGGCGGAGTAGAAGTTACCATCCGCAACAGTAGTAAAAAGACTGTCACAGACAAGCAGGGACATTATTCCATAGAGGCCGCGCCAACAGACAGACTCACCTTTTCTTATCCGGGATACAAGAAAAAAGAGATACAAGTAACCGGAAACATACTAAATGTTTCGCTCTCTCCGGAAAAAGAGCAGAAAGGTGACATGGTAGAATTAAAATATATACCGGTTCAGGAAGTTGCTGATATGACCTACACAGAAAATATTTCTGTGTCCTCCATGCTGGCCACACGCAGTATCCGTCTTCAGACACCCCAGACAGAAAGCTACAGCCCCATTGTAGAAAATGAGTTCCTCAAAGCGTTACACGAACCCCTCTCTACCTTTTCTATTGATGTAGATGCAGCCTCCTACAGCAATATGAGAAGGTTTGTAAATAACGGTTCACTTCCTCCGGCAGATGCCATCCGTACGGAAGAGCTGGTCAACTATTTCAGCTACAACTACCCCGCCCCTACCGGTAACGTTCCGGTACGTATCTCTGCCGAGACCGGAGCTTGTCCTTGGAACAAAGACCACCGCCTGGTAAAGATCGATTTAAAAGCGAAAGAGATAGCCGACGAGAACCTTCCGGCCTCCAACCTAGTATTTTTGATCGATGTATCCGGTTCCATGTGGGGTCCTACCCGGCTGGACCTAGTAAAATCCTCCTTGAAACTGCTGGTGAATAACCTTCGGGAAAAAGACCAGGTAGCCATCGTGGTGTATGCCGGTTCGGCCGGCGAGGTACTCCCCTCTACCTCCGGCAGCGATAAACAGAAGATACGGGAAGCGCTGGACCAGCTTACCGCGGGAGGTTCAACGGCAGGAGGAGCCGGCATACAATTAGCTTATAAAATAGCCGAAAAGAACTTTATCAAAGGCGAGAATAACCGCATCATTCTTTGTACGGACGGCGACTTCAACGTCGGAGTATCCTCAAAAGAGGAGTTGGAGAAGCTGATCGAACAAAAGCGGCGAACGGGTATATTCCTTACCGTACTGGGATACGGCATGGGGAACTACAAAGATGACCGGATGCAGATCCTGGCAGAAAAAGGGAACGGCAACTATGCTTATATTGACAACCTGCAGGAAGCCAATAAAGTATTGGTGAATGAATTCGGAGGTACCCTGTTCACCGTAGCTAAAGATGTAAAGTTACAGATTGAATTCAATCCCACGAAAGTAGAGGCTTATCGCCTGATCGGTTACGAAAGCCGTTTACTGAATAACGAAGATTTTAATAATGATGCGAAGGATGCGGGAGAGATGGATGCCGGACATACGGTAACCGCCTTCTACGAAATAATACCGGCAGGTGTAAAAAGTAGTTTCACTGCAACGATCGATCCGTTAAAGTACCAGCAACCGGCCCAACAGGAACAGATCCGGTTAACCGATTCCCCGGAGCTGATGACTATTAAACTACGGTATAAAGATCCGGACGGAGAGGTAAGCCGTAAAATAGAGTTGCCGGTTATTGATAATAAAAGTACTTCTGTCTCCTCCGACTTCCGTTTTGCAGCAGCCGTAGCCCTGTACGGTCAGTTATTGCGTAACTCCGAATTCACCCGGGGATCGAATTATGACGAAGTACTGGAACTGACCCGTAAATCTACCGGGAAGGATCCTTATGGATACCGCAGGGAATTTATCCGGATGGTAGAAGCTGTGAATAACCTGACACTCAACTAATCCTTTTTACAAAGTATATCGTCCCGGGAAAGTTTACCGGTCACTTAAACTTTTCCGGGACGATATAAACGTTGTCCCTCCTACCGGTTAAAACAGATAAGCCAGGCCAAGCTTGGTCTCAAATGTTTCGAAAGAGACATTATCATGATACTTATAATAAGTACGCCGCATATAATAAGAAGCCTCAGCGTTCACCTTAAACCGCCGGTTCAGCTGAATACCGATCACCGAATTAATAACGGTTAACATCACATTTCCCTTATCTCCCTGTGCATTCAGATAGAGCGGATCGGTATGCTCCAGGTCTTTATTTTCATATCCTTTCCAGGTGAAAATGCGATAATGCTGCAGATTGAGTTCAAAGTCACCGTAATTGCCGAACTTGACGGAAGTAGATGATTTCAGGCTAAATCCGCTCCCCATGTTGTAATTGCGGTCAATGACATTGTAATAATCCGTATAGCTACCCCCCAGGAGTATCAGGTTCAGGAAACTGGATTGCCGTATATCTATATGATTAGTAGTAGAGGGAAATTCATAAACCATGCCGGGGCCAAAAGCTGCGGCTTCCGATATTTTATAGGGAATGTGTCCGCTACGTTTCAGGACAACTTCCGAATCAAAATAATCAAAATGCTGGAAAAGCCCCACCAGCATGGTATGTCCCGGCACAGGTTCCATATTTCGTCCCAGCAATTTAGCCCTGAGATTGACCGAACTGATAACAGGTTGGCTCCCGATAAGGTTGAACACCGTTTTAAAACGAAAATAATCATACGGTTCATTATGGGTTATCTCTAACGGGTCTCCGTAATCCACTTTAAATTCCACATATATATTGTGCTTACCCCGGAACAGGTAGTTATCATCCGCCAGATACCGGTTCCCCAATACCACCTGGAACCTTACCGGAGTCTCTTCAAAATTATGGTAAAGGTAGTGGGTAGAGCGCTTTTTCCAGGCATCACCGGTAATAATACGGTTCAGTCCCCGCACCGGTGATATCAACGTCCCGGCAAATTCCCTTAAAAAGCGGTTGGCTCCCGTACGGGAATCATCCAGAATCAGCGAAGAGAGCCGGTAGGTGACTTCACCCAGTGCAATTCCCCCAATGGAGGTAGCCAGGAAATCGTTGATGGCAGGAGGTTCTATCTCTCCGGCTATCTCCCACATCAGGCTTCCGGCAAAAGTGTACGAAGCCGACTCCCAGAAATTGAGTCCGCTGCTACGGGCAGCATTGTAATAAAGGTTGCCGTGATAAGGATGAGCGAAAAGATTGGTAGAGAACTGATCATTGTCCCAGACAAAGCCATGCCTCAAGTTCTTCCTTACACTTTTCCAGGATATTTTTGCAAAATCCTCCTGCATGATATAACGGTCAAAACCCCAGACAACCGCGTTGATCCTAAAAGTCTCCGACTCGGCCCGCCAGGGATATTTCTTCATCCGCTCCGGGTTGTTCCATACATACAAGGAGTCAGTACGCTGAGCCCAGGCAGGAACTCCGCTTATAAGGATCAGCAACAGGAAAAAAGACTCTCTTTTTCATACTTCCTCCCTTAAAATAAGATGAACCCCACTTCAAAAACCGGTTTACGCTCATAGAGCCGGTTGTGATAATAGTAACGGGTATTTGCATACCACACACTACCCACTATGGCCAGATTCTTCAACACCTGGTACTCCAGATTGACCCTTCCCTGAAGTGAATAGAGGCGTTCCGGCTTATCCGCATCCTTCTGCTCAAAATTCTCAATATGGAAATATCCCAGGTCAGCACTGAGAGCCACCTGTTTTCCAAGCGGAAAGATAAGTCCGGCCCGGTAGAAAAGCGAACCGGAAAAATCTTCATTCATACCCAGGTAGTGGGTCCCGAAACCCAGGATCGTGTAGAGTTTATTGTTGGTAAAACGAACCCCCGTATTGAATTTGGTCGTATTTCCTCCATACACCATCATTTGTATGCGGGTCTTAGGGTTTATATTGACTAATCCCAGCTTTACGGTAGAGGTATCTTTACTATGATTGATTACCCCCACCTATACTCCGTGTACCTCTCCGCCACACAGATTGATCAGGCCCAACTGAACGCCCTATACAGTTCCGGCATAGTTCTCGGCTCCCAGTTGCAATCCCTGAAATCTTTCCGCACTGATGTTGGCAATGACAGCTAACTGTATTCCACCCGAAGAGGCCGCCGTTATATTAACTGCCGGACTGATCTGCACTCCCCGAAAGCAGCTCCCTGCTATATTTACGGCACCGGCCATCTGCACACCGGATGCCTCTCCTATGGCAAAATTAGTCATGCCGGCTATGGTTACCCCCTGTACAAAAGCACCGTTGGTATTTTGAATCCCGGCCAGCTGGAAACTGCGGAAATCTCCTTTTACCAGGTTGTTCAATCCGGAGAACATCCCTCCGCGGGCCGTAGTCTCTACCGTATAGGCCAGCACATTTATTCCTACTCCCCGTAATTCATAATTCCGGGAATAAAACCCTACATTCACTGCTGTAAATCTGCCTGAATCTACCGCAGCAGTGGCCACCGGCGGCCAGAGAGAGAGATTGACCGATGCCTTTCCCGACTGTCCGGAGAGCGGGAGAAAAAACCATATAGAGAAGAACAAAGCTGCAACTATCCTATACATACGAATCGGTTTCGGGTAAAGTGAATCGTAAAACTACGAAATAGCCGGCTGGTTTACAAACCACCACCCTATTCAGACGAAGAATCCATATAAAATGACGAACAGGTACACTATCCATATCTATATAAACACGGAAACCCGGAAAAAAGATGTATGTTACTATCACTTTTCATTTCCGTTACCATCCGTATCTGTACGGAAAAAACAGAGGATCAGCCGGGTATTCTTTGACAGAAAGCAGAAATTAATCCTATATTTGTTCCCGCATTCACACAATCCCGATTTCAATATGAGAACATTCACCCGACTTTCTATTATTACACTCTTTCTGTTTGTAGTCTGTACCTTTTATGGGTACGGACAAAACTATACGGTAATCGTCTCCTTAGATGGATTCAGGCACGATTATCCCCGGATACACCAGACCCCCGAATTAGATAAAATAGCTGCCTCCGGAGTAGATGCCGTCATGCTTCCCTCCTATCCCGCCTCCACATTTCCCAATCACTATACTATGGCTACCGGACTGATACTCGACCATCACGGCCTTGTAAACAATACCTTCTGGGATCCGGTGACCGGGAAAAAATACTCCATGGGAGATAAGGAGACCCGTTACGACGCAACCTATTACCTGGGCGAACCCATCTGGATCACCGCAGAGAAACAGAGAGTAAAGACAGGGGTCCTATACTGGGTAGGCTGTGATATTCCCGGACTGGAACCTTCTGCCACCCACCTGGAAAGATGGGACCCGGACGAACGTTTAACCTTTCAACAGCGGATCGACAAAGCCATCGAATGGCTGAGTTTACCCGAAGAGATAAGGCCCCGGTTAATTATGCTCTATATCGAAGAGCCGGACGGATACGGACACCGCTACGGCCTCACCGGAAAAGAGACCGGTAAGTTGGTAAAGTCGCTGAATGCATTGATGGGAGATCTTTACCGGAAAATATCGGCACTTCCTCATGGCGACTAGGTCAACCTTATCGTTACCTCCGACCACGGCATGACCGATATCAGCAGCGACCGCATGGTAGATGTATTTTCCCACCTTCGCCCGGAGTGGTATGAAAAAGAAGACGGGCGAAACCCTCTTTCGCTCTTTACTTATCCCCAGCACCGGGAAGAGGTATACCAGGCCCTCAAAAAGCTGAAACACATATACGTGTGGAAAAAGGAGGAGATCCCCGCTGAACTTAATTATGGGACCAGTGTACACATCGGGGATATAATAGTGGCTTCCCATCCCGGATGGCAAATAGGCGATAAGCCCTTCACAACCCGGGGAGCCCACGGATACTCGCCCTACTTTACCGATATGCAGGTTATGTTCCGGGCCATAGGCCCCGACTTTAAAGAAGGATATCTGTCTGCTCCCTTTGTCACCACCGCCCGTTATCCGTTGCTGGCACCCCTGCGTAAAATTACTCCCAAAACTA
>JAJPZL010000191.1 GCA_021204375.1 Bacteroides sp. | reverse complement strand
CCGACTTCAAATCCAGAATTTATAATAGGACATTATGCGGATAATCATTTATTTTTATGCTTCTTTTTTACTCTCCGCTCAGACTCATTATCTCCTGTAGGATAGCCACCGCAGTCTCTACATTCTCCACATCTTTAATGATCATGCTACGCCGGCCATTCTGTTCACGCAGATTGGAGCGGCTGGTATACTTACCCATAAAGTCAATAAACTTACCGAAGGCTTCGCTCTGGTAGTAAGGACTATCGGGGTTGGAGACAAAGAAGAGGGTCATACGGCCTCCTTTGAGAAATACTTTTTCTACTCCCAGCCGGGCAGCCATGCGTTTAAGGGGAACAATGCGCAGGAGTTCCAGGGTTTCCCGGGGTACGGGACCGAAGCGGTCTTCGAGCCGGGTTCTGAAGGCTTCTACTTCGCGGTCGAGGGTAAGGTTATCCAATTCCCTATAAAGCAACATACGTTCGCTGCTTCCTATGACGTAGTTGGCAGGCAGAAGCAGCTCCATATCGCTTTCAATGGTGGTCTCTTCTACAAATTCATCTCCGGTAAATTTCTCTTCTCCTGTAGCGTTGACATCGGCATACAATTCGGCAAACTCGTCGTTCTTCAATTCCTGAACGGCTTCGGTCAGGATCTTCTGGTAGGTTTCATACCCGAGGTCAGCAATAAAGCCGCTCTGTTCGGCTCCCAGCAGGTTACCGGCTCCCCGGATATCGAGGTCCTGCATGGCAATGTGGATACCGCTTCCCAGGTCGGAGAAGTTCTCAATGGCCTGGAGCCTTCTGCGGGCTTCGGTGGTAAGGGAAGAGAGCGGTGGAGCGAGCAGGTAACAGAAGGCTTTCCGGTTGCTGCGCCCTACTCTTCCCCGGAGCTGGTGCAGGGTGCTCAGACCGTAGTTCTGGGCGTCGTTCACCAGGATGGTATTTACATTGGGCATATCTATACCACTCTCTATAATGGTGGTGGCTATCAGTACATCGTATTCGTGGTTGACAAAGTCGAGGATCACCTGCTCGAGTGCGGCAGGTTCCATCTGGCCATGGCCGGTACAGACCCTGACATCGGGGATCTCCCGCTCGATCATGGCCTTGAGTTCGGGCAGGTTGGCGATACGGTTATTGACCATAAAGACCTGTCCGTTGCGGCTCAGTTCAAAGTTGATGGCATCGGCTATCGCATCGGGCGAGAAGGTGTATATCTCTGTCTGGATGGGATAACGGTTGGGGGGCGGCGTGGAGATCACACTGAGGTCGCGCGCACCGATCAGGCTGAACTGGAGGGTACGGGGAATGGGGGTGGCCGTCAGGGTAAGGGTATCTACATTGACTTTGATCTGGCGCAGTTTCTCCTTGACGCTTACCCCGAACTTTTGTTCTTCGTCAATAACGAGCAGGCCGAGGTCTTTGAACTGTACCTCCTTACCGAGTATTTTATGGGTCCCGATAAGAATATCGACTTCACCGTTCTTAAGTCCTTGTAAAATGGCACGGGTCTGTGCGGTGGTACGGGCCCGGCTCAGGTACTCAATGCGGCATGGAAAATCTTTCAGACACTCAGTAAAGGTTTTATAGTGTTGGTAAGCGAGTACGGTGGTGGGTACCAATACGGCTACCTGTTTGTTGTCGGTCACTGCTTTGAAAGCGGCCCGGATGGCGATCTCGGTCTTACCGAATCCTACATCTCCGCAGACCAGGCGATCCATAGGCATATCCCGTTCCATATCTGCTTTTACATCCTGGGTGGTTTTAAGCTGGTCGGAGGTATCTTCGTAAATAAAGCTGGCTTCGAGCTCCTGTTGTAAAAAGCTGTCGGGACTGAAGGCAAAGCCTTTCTGGTTCCTCCGTTCTGAGTATAGTTTGATCAGGTCGCGGGCAATATCCTTGATCCGGCTCTTGGTACGGTTCTTCAGCTTCTCCCAGGCACCGGTACCGAGTTTGTTCAGGCGGGGTGGTTCTCCCTCTTTACATTTGTATTTGGATACTTTGTGCAGGGAGTGAATGGAGACAAAGACTACGTCTTCGTTCTGGTAGATAAGTTTGATCACCTCCTGGGTGGTATCGCCGTTGGGAATGCGTACCAGCCCGCCAAAGCGTCCGATACCGTGGTCGGTATGTACTACATAGTCGCCGTTGGTGAACTGGTTGAGTTCCTTCAGGGAGAGGGCTACCTTGCCGCTGCGGGCTTTATCGCTTTTGAGGTTGTATTTATGGAAACGGTCAAAGAGTTGATGGTCGGTAAAGAGGGCGATCTTTAGGTTGTGGTCGGTAAACCCTTCGTGCAGGGTTTTATCGACGGCCGTAAAGGTAACCCGGTCGTTGCGGTCTTCAAAGATAGCCCGGATACGGTCTATCTGTTTGTGGCTGTCACTACAGATGTAGATGGAGTACTCTTTTTCCTGTAGCTCTTTAAAGGCCTGGCTTACCAAGTCGAAATTCTTATGGAAAATGGGTTGTGCGGTTACCTCAAAGTCCAGGGTGGCATCAGGTACGCCGAAGGGGTGGTTACCAAAGTCAATGCGACGTAGTTCCAGGGCTTTGGAGGCAAAGATGCCTCCGTCTATAAGTATTTTTTCGGGCTCCAGGGGCTTCTCTTGTTCTTCGCTCTCAGCAGCTACCAGCGCATGGGCAGCGAGTGTTTCGTTATAGAGCGAATTGATACGTTCCCGGATCCAGGGGAAATCCCGTACAGCCAGCAGAGTATCGACGGGTAAAAAGTCGAGGAAAGAGATAGCGCTCTCTGATCCGCCCAGTTCGGGTACAATAACGATCTCTTCTCTCTTTTCACGGGATAGCTGGCTCTCTATCTCAAAGGTACGGATACTGTCTATTTCATCTCCGAAAAAGTCGATACGGTAAGGGTATTCGGAGGAGAAGGAGAAGACATCGATAATACTTCCCCGGATGGCATATTGCCCGGGTTCGTACACATAATCTTCGGGGCGGAAGCCATAAGAGCGGAGAACCTCGGCAATGAACATAATATCTACCTGGTCGCCTACGGTAAGCTTGATGGTCTTCTCTTCCAGTTCGTTCCGGGAAATCACCTTTTCGGCCAGGGCATCGGGATAGGTTACCACGAAAAAGGAGTCGTTCTCCTTTTGCAGGCGGCTGAGCACTTCGGCCCGCAGGATCTCGTTGACGGCATCCCGCTGTCCGTATTTAACGGAACGGCGGTAGGAAGAGGGAAAAAAAAGTATCTGATCGCTACCGAGCAGCTGCATCAGATCGTGGTAGAAGTAACCTGCCTCTTCCAGGTCGCCCAGCACGAAGACTACAGCCCCGCGCATACTGCTGGCCATCAGGGAGGTGAAAAGAGGGGCCGAAGAGGCCACCAATCCCCTGAGATAGATGGTCTTTACGGAGTTGTCACTGAGTGAGCTGAGCAAGGCAGCCCGGGAAGGGTGCCTGCTATATAGATTCCGGAATTCGCTGATCGTCATAGATGCGTTCAATATGGGTAAACCCTTTTGGGAGCACAAATTACTAAATTATCTTTACTTTTTAAACGTTCTTAGGTAAGTAACAATAAAAACATTACATTTGCTTAACAAACTAAGATTATACTCTCTTATGTGTAATTCGGACAGCATTGTAATTATTCCTACATACAACGAACGTGAAAATATCGAAAAGATAGTCCGGACTGTTCTCGGTCTTGAAAAGGTATTCCACCTCCTTATTATTGATGACGGCTCGCCCGACGGTACAGCCTCTATTGTCAAAGAGCTCCAGCAGGAGTTTCCGGAGCAGCTTTTCCTGATAGAAAGAACCGGAAAACTGGGACTGGGCACTGCTTATATTGCCGGTTTTAAATGGGCGCTGGAAAGGAGTTATGCGTATATCTTTGAGATGGATGCCGATTTTTCGCACAATCCGGAAGATCTGCCCCGCCTTTACAAAGCGTGTGCGGAGGATGGAGGAGATGTAGCCATCGGTTCGCGGTATGTAAGCGGGGTGAATGTAGTGAACTGGCCTATGGGAAGGGTGTTGATGTCTTATTTTGCTTCCAAGTATGTACGGATCATTACGGGGTTGCCTGTGCACGATACGACTGCCGGTTTTAAATGCTACCGCCGGCAGGTACTGGAAAACATCGACCTGGATAATATCCGTTTTAAAGGGTATGCTTTCCAGATAGAGATGAAATTTACCGCCTATAAGTGCGAATTTAAAATAGTAGAGGTACCTGTTATCTTTATCAACCGGGAGCTGGGTACTTCAAAGATGAACAGCTCCATTTTCGGTGAAGCTGTTTTTGGTGTGATCAAACTGAAACTATATAGCTGGTTCCATAAATATCCTCAGAAAGTATGAAACGTATCTGGATAAAAGGCGGTACGCTAGTAAACGAAGGAGAGACCTTCCGGGGTTCTTTAGTGATAGAGGGAGAGAAGATCGCAGAGGTTTTACAGGAGGGAGAAATTCCCGCAGCTCCCTGTGAGGAAGAGATAAACGCCTGCGGCGGATATATCCTGCCGGGTGTGATCGACGACCATGTACACTTCCGCGACCCGGGCCTTACTTACAAGGCAGATATGCATACGGAGAGCCAGGCGGCTGTAGCGGGTGGGGTAACTTCTTTTATGGATATGCCCAATACCGATCCGCAGACAACTACCCTGGAAGCACTGAAGGATAAATTCAGGGAGGCGGCCGGAAAATCACTGATCAACTACTCTTTTTACTTCGGAGCGACCAACAATAATTATGAACTGCTGCCTGAACTGGAGAGGGAAAAGGTATGCGGGGTAAAACTTTTTATGGGATCGAGCACGGGAAATATGCTGGTGGATAACCGGGAGAGCCTGCTGCGGATCTTTGAAAAGAGTAACCATATTATTGCCGTACATTGTGAGAACCAGTATATTATTGATGAAAATACAGCTTACCTGAAAAACCTCTACGGAGAAAATATGCCGGTGGCGATGCATCCGCGCATCCGCAGTGTAGAGGCGTGTTACGAGTCGTCTAAGGTGGCGGTAGAACTGGCTAAAGAGACGGGATCCCGTCTGCACCTGCTCCATATAACCACCGGTAAGGAGCTGGAACTACTGGAAGATAAACCCATAGGGGATAAAAAAATAACAGCGGAGGTGTGTATCCCGCACTTAGTATTTACCAGCTATGATTATGAGAAGTATGGGGCACGCATCAAGTGCAATCCGGCTGTAAAGAGTGCACCCAACCGGGAGGCGCTGTGGCAGGCTCTTCCTACGGATCTGATCGATGTAGTGGCAACCGACCATGCTCCCCACCTGCTCAGCGAGAAAGAGGGAGGTGCCCTGAAAGCGGTTTCGGGTATGCCAATGATCCAGTTCTCACTGCTAAGTATGCTGGAACTAGCATCCCGGGGAATCAGTTCTTTAGAAAATGTAGTGGAAAAGATGTGCCATAACCCGGCCCGGCTTTTTGGTATCCGGAAGAAGGGTTTCCTTCGCAGGGGATGGGATGCGGATGTAGTGATCGTTTCACCGAATATGGGATGGGAACTTACTGCCGGGGATATCCTGAGTAAATGCGGATGGAGCCCGCTGGAGGGAGAAACGTTCCACTGGAAAGTGAATAAAACATGGGTGAACGGCTCGCTAGTCTATAACGAGGGAGCTATTGATACTGCCTACCGGGGCCAACCACTGAGTTTCGACCGGTAACTTTTTATCCATTATTTCTGATCATGATATTATCTTACTCTATTCACCAGTTAACAGACTATATTAACTGGATCTACTTTTTTCATACCTGGGGCTTTCAGCCCCGCTTTGCTGTCATTGCAGATATACATGGTTGCGATGTATGCCGAGCCTTGTGGCTGACTGAATTTCCACAGGAAGAGCGGGGTAAGGCAAGCGAAGCGATGCAGCTTCACAAGGAAGCAGGCCGGATGCTCAATCTGTTAGATAAGGATCACCAGGTGCAGGTGATCTTCCGCCTGTGTGAGGCGAATGCGAACGGAGATAACCTGATACTGGATGGAGTGACTTTTCCCTTGCTTCGCCAGCAAACCTGCCAAAAAGAGGGGGAACCGCTTCTCTGCCTGAGTGATTTTGTACGGCCCCTTTCTACCGGTATCAAAGATACGGTAGGACTTTTTGCCGCTTCGATGGATAAAGAGACCGAAAAATTATATGAGAACGATCCCTATAAAAAACTATTGATACAGACTCTTTCGGACCGGCTGGCCGAAGCTGCCGTAGAGCGGATGCACCAGTATGTACGGAAAGAGGTGTGGGGATATGCACCGGATGAGAACCTGACTATCAAAAAATTACATATAGAAAAATTCCAGGGAATACGCCCGGCCGTGGGCTACCCTTCCCTACCCGACCAATCCATCAATTTTATGATCGACCGGCTATTGGATATGAAGCAGATCGGCATTACGCTTACCGGTAACGGAGCGATGCATCCGCACGCTTCGGTCAGCGGCCTTATGCTGGCCCATCCTCGCGCCCGTTACTTTTCAGTGGGAAAGATCGGGGAGGATCAGCTGGCAAACTATGCACAGCGCAGGGAAATCCCCATAGAAGAGATGCGAAAATTTTTAGCTGCCAACCTGTGATTTCCGGGCTGCCGGCGCGACTAACAGTGCAATGGTAAAGATGAATTCCGGAAAAAGAGAGGAGACCACCGAACAAGAATTCCTGTCAGCCGTTAAGGAGTATGAAAGGGTCATTTACAAAGTGTGTTACCTCTATGCTACGTCCGGGGTACCACTGGCAGACCTTTATCAGGAAGTGGTGCTCAATATCTGGAAAGCATGGCCGGCATTCAGGGGAGATAGTAAAATTTCGACCTGGATCTACAGCATTGCCCTGAATACCTGTATCACTTTTATCCGCAAAGAGAAAATATACCGGAGTTTGTCAGGCTCTCTGCCGAAACGGAGAGTCTGCGCGAAGAGGACGACCCGCTGAACCGGATGCTGGCAGAGATGTACCGCATCATCAGCCGGTTGGGACAGTTGGAGAAATCGATCATCCTACTCTATTTAGAGAAGAGATCGTACGAGGAGATTGCAGAGATCACCGGACTGAGCCTGACCAATGTGGCTACCCGGCTGGCCCGGATCAAAGAGAAGATGAGACGCATGAAAGAGGAAGACCGGTAACCTCCGGAACGGATATAAAACATAGAAATAACCATGGAACTGGATGAGTTAGAAAAGGCCTGGGAAAGCTGGGAGGAAACCCTACAGGAGAAAGAGATCATCGACCCGGATAGTCTCCGGGAACTTATAGCCCGGAAGAGCTCTTCGGCAAACAGCGGGATCCGGAAGCTCCGGAAATACCACATAGTACTGATCCTATTTTCGCTGGTTGGTATCAGCCTGTTGGGTATTTATATCATTAACCAGGAGAGACTGGGGGATATGAAGTGGCTTTACGGAGTGATCTTCCTGATCACGATCCCTGTTTTTCTATGGGATCTTTATACCACTCACTATCTGAGCAGGACCCGGATCGACCGGATGCCTCTGTCAACGGTTATCCGGCGCATCAACACTTATAATTACTGGATCATCCAGGAACGGCTGGTGGCCCTGGGATTGTTAATCATCATAGCTGTCTCTCAATTTTTTCTCACCCGGGTATGGGAGAACGATCTGGTTACCCAGTTGACCTTTTTCCTGGTGTGGGGGGCTCTTTTTTAATTATTTACCGGGTAACCAACCGGTTTTACCTGTACAGGATCCTGGCTATTAAAAGGAACCTGTCTGAACTTAACGAACTGAAAAAGTTATGAGTCAAAAATTAATTATCATCCTGATACTGGCTATCCTTGTACCGGATACCTACATTTATAAGATGTTCGTGGCCCGTCCGGAGATAAGTCCGTCACTGAAGGTTGCCTTTTTTATCCCTACCCTGCTACTGACAGGGGGGCTGGTCTATTTATTATGGGCCGGACGGGGCAGCAGTAATCCGCAGCTCTTCGGCTGGTTTATGATGCTCTACTTTTTTCTTACGTTGCCCAAGCTGATCTTTTTTATCTTCTCGGTGATCGGGCTTCCTTTTACATACATAGGGGTATCGGCTACTCCTTTCCACTTTGTGGGAATATTGTTGGGAGCCTGTGTAGCGGTGATCATAGCGTATGGAACGCTGATCGGAAAAACCCGGTTTGATGTAAAAAAGGTAGAGTACCGCTCTGCCAAGCTGCCGCAGAGATTTGATGGATATAAAATCGTACTACTGGCTGATATCCATACAGGAAGCTGGCGGTATAACAAACGGGATATGGAACGGGCTGTAGAATTAGTGAACGAGCAGAAGGCTGATATTATACTTTTTGCGGGCGACCTGGTCAACAATCAGGCTATTGAACTGGATGGTTTTGAAGAGATACTGGCGGGTATGGAGGCTAAAGAGGGGGTATACTCCGTAATGGGCAACCACGATTACGGCCCTTACTACCGCTGGAAGAACAAGAGGGAAGAGATTGAGAATATACAGGATGTACAGCGCAGGGAGGCTCGTATGGGATGGAAATTGCTCAATAATGAGAGTCAGATACTATACTGCAAAGGAGACTCTATTGCCCTGATAGGGGTTGAGAACGATGGCGAACCGCCCTTTTCCCAATATGCGGACCTGCCTAAAGCCCTCACAGGTACGGACGGGCTCTTTAAGATACTGATGAGCCACAACCCTACCCACTGGCACCGGGAAGTACTTCCTGATAGTGATATTGACCTGATGGTAGCGGGGCATACGCATGCTATGCAGATCGCTCTGGGACGCTACTCGCCTTCTTCATTGGTTTATCCGGAGTGGGGAGGGATCTATTACTAGGGAAACCGGGCTTTGTATGTAAACGTAGGGTTGGAATTTGTAGGAATTCCCTTCCGGTTCGGAGCGTGGCCGGAGATCACGGTGATCACATTACAGAAAGACTCATAAGAAAGGTAAGGATAACTTAAAAGTTTACTTACTGATAAGTTTATTGAGAACAACTTTAGTAAGCAGTTCTTCTCTTCACAACTTCGCAACTGGTAGTTCCTTTCCTTTGATAAAAAGTCGTCCTCCGGAAATCGTATCAATATAAGAGGTATTCACTAAATAAGATTTATGTATTCTGAAAAAATGTCCTGTGGAAGCATATCTTCCAGGGAAGTTATTGTTTGATGAATAATATAATTTTTATCGGCCAGGTAGAGTTTAAGATAGTTTTGCATAGCTTCTACAAAGAGGATATCTTCCCATGGGATACGCTTAAAGGAGTCTCCCTGGCGGATATAGATATCATTCATCATCTATAAC
>JAJPZL010000302.1 GCA_021204375.1 Bacteroides sp. | reverse complement strand
GATCGTTATCACTGCTTCGGTATTTCAGGCGTGTAACGATAATGATTCTGATAGATATTGGGGAGCTTTTGCAACGGTAGTAAAAGCGGAAGGTGAAAATGTTCCATCTTTTGTGTTGGATGGAGGTACTACCCTGGCTATTGCAAATTCAAGTGCTTCTGTTTCCCGTCTGGAAGATGGAGAACGTGTATGGATCAATTTCACCATTCTGGGTGATATAGAGAGATACGATAAGTATGTACGCCTGAATGGTTATACGTCGATACTGACAAAGGAGGTAATTGAGTTTACTGAAGAGATGGCTGATAGTATCGGAGATAGTCCTGTGTATGCTTATGATATATGGGTTAGTGATACCGATTTCTTGAATATTAGATTTCAGTATAACCTACCTCCTTATGATAAAAAGCATATGGTAAACCTTGTGCATAATATAGAGGAAGAGTATGAAAATGATGGTTATGCCCATCTGGAATATCGTTATAATGATCTTGGTTATACTACCGGACGTTGGGGGTATGGTGTCGTTTCTTTCAGATTAGGAGAATATGGTGTAAACAGTAGTTATAAAGGAGTCAAACTGCGTATCAACTCTGCTGTAAATGGAGAGCGGGTTCTTACTTATGACTATGGTAGCCATAGTGGAGAGGTACAGTTTGAATTAACTGACGGACACGATGAGCCGGATGCAGATCTTGAGTAAATAATTACTGTTGGATAAATAAAAACCGGTCGGAATTTATTCCGGCCGGTTTTTTTATGTGTACTCCCGATACATTCTCTTCCGGATCTGTTATATTTGTGAGGTAAACCAGAAAGATATGAAGATAAGAGTTGGATTTGGATTTGATGTACATGCTTTCCAGGCAGGGCGGGAACTCTGGCTGGGAGGGATTAAGATAGACCACGAAAAGGGATTGGCCGGACATTCGGATGCCGATGTATTGATCCATGCTATTTGTGATGCCTTGCTGGGAGCGGCTAATATACGTGATATCGGGTATCATTTTCCCGACAATGCGGGACAGTATAAAAATATAGATAGTAAGATCCTGCTTGCCCGTACAGTGGAGCTGCTGAAAGAAAAAGGATACACCATCGGTAATATCGATGCTACGGTTTGTGCGGAACGTCCTAAACTGAAGGATCATATACCCGCTATCTGTGAAACGCTGGCCCGGGTAATGGGAATTGATACAGACGATATTTCTGTTAAGGCTACTACTACCGAAAAGCTGGGTTTTACCGGCCGGGAGGAGGGTATATCGGCCTACGCAACCGTATTGATAGTTTTGTCGTCCTGAATACAGGGGAGTATCCTGGTATGTCTCTGAGCTATATAGAATAGATCCTGCCTTTCTTTCAGGATGACGAAAAAAACAAAAAGCGAAGAGCACTTTACCGGAAGAAAATCCTCTCTGATTAAATATCTTTATCTATTTTTGTAAGTCCCATTCGGGGAAGGGGTGTTAAATTTGCAAAAACAAAATACGATACAGATGAACGATTCAAAGAGACGGGTTGTTGTAGGTATGAGTGGCGGGATTGATAGTTCTGCCACTTGTTTAATGCTTTTGGGTCAGGGTTATGAGGTGATCGGGGTTACCATGCGCGTATGGGATGGTAAGAATTACCCGGCTTATATAGAAGAGGCAAAAGCGTTGGCAGACCGTCTGGGAATTGAACATTATGTAGCCGATGAGCGGGAACCCTTTAAGAAGATAGTAGTAAAGAACTTTGTGGATGAGTATCTGCGGGGAAGAACTCCTAATCCCTGTGTTATGTGTAATCCCACTTTTAAATTCCGTATTCTCAGGGAGTGGGCGGATCGGATGGATTGCGGCTATATTGCTACCGGCCATTATGCACGCATTTACAATAAAGAGGGCGATCACTATATTATTACCGGGGATGATTACCGCAAAGATCAATCCTATTTTCTCTGGCGTTTGGGACAGGATATCCTGAACCGGTGTATCTTTCCGCTGGGACTCTATACCAAACAGGAGGTGCGCCGGTTCCTCTATATGAAAGGCTTTCCGGAAAAAGCCCGGGATAGCGAAAGTATGGAGGTCTGTTTTATAGAGGGAGATTACCGGGATTTCCTCCGGGAACAAGCTGCCGATATGGATGAGCGGATCGGCCGTGGATGGTTTGTAGATGCTGCGGGTGTGAAACTGGGGGAACACAAAGGATATCCTTACTATACGGTAGGACAACGGAAAGGGCTGGAAATAACCTTGGGCTATCCGGCCTATGTACTACGTATCAATCCCGAAAAAAATACAGTGATGCTGGGTACCAGCGACCAGCTCCGAACACAATACATGCTGCTGGAAGATTATAACCTGGTGAACCGGGAGGAGTTTCTGGGTTGTCCGGAACTAACGGTCCGGATCCGCTATCGGAGTCGCCCCATTCCCTGCCGGGCAATGATCTTAAATGATAACCGGATGTTGGTAGAGTTCCTGATAGAGACCAAGGCAGTTACACCCGGACAATCTGCGGTGTTTTACGACGGGAACCGGGTGCTGGGAGGGGCTTTTATTGCTTCCCAACGTGGAATTAATCTGATCATTGAAGAAAATAGAGATAAGTGGATATGAAATTAACGTCAATGTTCGCAGTAGGGATGGCACTCCTGTTCTCTGCCGCTTCTTTTGCACAACAGGATAGTCTGAAGTACCGCATCAGCCTTACGGATAAGTCTCAGACACCTTACTCTCTGGATGAACCGGAGCGGTTTTTATCTCCCAAAGCTATCGAAAGACGAAAGCGCCAGGGACTGCCGGTGGATTCTACCGACCTGCCGGTCTCTCCCGTATATATAGAGACTATCCGGAATTACGGATTAACTATCGTCGTAACAGGTAAATGGGATAATTTTGTGACCGTCTCCTGTAACGATACCACTATTATGGAACAAGTATCCTCTTTGCCTTTTGTCAGGGAGGTAAAAAGAGTCTGGAAAGCCCCTGAAAAAGGTCCCGACCCGGTAGAACGGGACTCTGTAGCCAATGTTTACGAAACCGGAGAGAGCTATTATGGGGATGCCTGGCGCCAGATTGAGATCAGTAACGGCCATTTATTGCACCAGGCCGGCTTTAGCGGTCATGGAATGATGGTGGGGGTCATTGATGCCGGTTTCCACAATGCAGACCGCATTGCCCTGCTCGAAAATGTAAAAATAGTGGGGGTACGTGATTTTGTAGACTCACAGAGTGATATTTACGGAGAGAATGATCATGGAATGAAAGTCCTCTCCTGCATGGCTGCCAACCTGCCGTATGCAATGGTAGGTACGGCTCCCGATGCAGGGTATGTACTCTTACGGAGCGAAGATGCCTATACGGAGCATCTGGTAGAGCAGGATTACTGGGCAGCTGCCCTTGAATATGCCGATAGTCTGGGAGTAGATGTAGTCAATACCTCGCTGGGCTATTATGATTTTAATGATAAGACCCAGAACTACCGCTACCGTGATCTGGACGGGCACTTCTCTCTGATGTCCCGCCAGGCAGGCAGAGCGAGCGATAAAGGGATGATCGTAGTATGCAGTGCCGGAAATGCCGGTGGTAGCCCCTGGAAAAAGATAACACCTCCTGCTGATGCAGATCATATACTAACTGTAGGAGCCATTGGCCGGGATGGAATCCTGGCTAACTTCTCATCCGTAGGGAATACCGCCGATGGACGTATTAAGCCGGATGTAGTAGCCGTGGGGTATCGCTCGGCAGTAATTGATACCGATGGTACCCTCAATAGTGCCAACGGAACTTCTTTTGCTTCGCCCATTCTCTGTGGGATGGTAACCTGTTTGTGGCAGGCCTGTCCGGAGCTAACAGCCAGGGAGATCATTGAGATCGTTCGCCTTTCGGGTGACCGGGCAGAGTGGCCGGATAATATTTACGGATACGGTATTCCCGATATGTGGAAAGCTTATCAATCAGGAAAACAAAGAACCGAAGAAAAAAGATAAACGATGGAATATGCGCCCCTTTCGCTTTACGATTTAAATACCCTGGTTAAACGGAGCATCACCGAGTGTATGCCGGGAGAGTATTGGGTGCAAGCCGAGCTCAGTGAAGTACGCTGTAATACTACCGGTCACTGCTATATGGAGTTTGTGCAGAAAGATAGCCGGAGTAATCAGCTCATTGCCAAAGCGCGGGGAACCATCTGGGCCAGTGTCTTCCGTATCCTGAAACCCTATTTTGAAGAGGCTACCGGACAGCTTTTTACTTCCGGTATCAAAGTTCTGGTTAAAGTCTCGGTAGAGTTTCATGAACTCTATGGATACAGTCTTTCAGTATGTGATATTGATCCCTCCTATACTCTGGGAGATATGGCCCGTCGCCGGAGAGAGATCCTTAAGCAGCTCGAAGAGGAGGGAGTCCTTACCCTTAATAAAGAACTGGAGTTCCCGGTACTGCCGCAGCGGATCGCCGTCATCTCTTCTCCTACAGCGGCAGGTTATGGAGATTTCTGCCACCAACTCGCTTCTAACCGGTATGGATATGCTTTCCGCCCCACTCTTTTCCCTGCTATTATGCAGGGGAACCAGGTGAAGGATTCTTTGCTGGCTGCGCTGGATGAGATCATGAGCAGGCAGGATGATTTTGATGTGGTGGTGATTATCCGTGGAGGAGGGGCTACTTCCGACCTCTCCGGGTTTGATACCTATCTTCTCGCTGCTGCCTGTGCACAATTTCCTTTACCCATTATTACAGGGATCGGGCACGAACGGGATGATACGGTACTTGATTCGGTAGCTCATACCCGGGTAAAAACGCCTACGGCAGCTGCCGAACTACTTATCGGAACAGTAAGTGAAGCTGCGGGACGGTTGCTGATCCTGCAGGAAGAGTTGCAACAACGGGTCCGTTACCGCTTAGAAACAGAGCAGCGAAAGCTGTACGAGTTGTGCAGCCGGTTGCCTCTCTCCGTACGACGGAACCTGCATGTGGCTTCCCGCCAGCTCTCTGAAATCCAGCTGGCGCTCCGGCATACGTTGCAGATCAGCTTTTCGGGTAAAAAATACCGGCTCGAACTGTTACAACAACGGATTGCCGATGCCTCTCCCCAGCGGATACTCCGAAGAGGGTACAGCATCACCCTGAAAAGGGGAAAAGCTGTTACCGATAGCTCCCGGTTGAAGGAGGGAGATGTCCTGCTGACCCGTTTTGCCAGTGGCAGTATCGAAGGAAAAGTTCTTTCGGTCACTCAGGAAAAAGAGATCAAACAAACTACATAATATGGCTAAAAGAGAGAGTTATAAAACTGCAATGTCCCGTTTGGAGAAGATTGTCAGGCAGATAGATAGCGATGAACTGGATATCGACCGGTTAGGCGATAAGATACGGGAGGCCAATGAGCTGATCGCATACCTGAGCGGCAAACTTGGTAAAGTAGAAGAGGAGATCGGTAAGTTACTGGATACAGGCCCCGAAGATAGCGCCGAAAAGTGAAAATATTGTTCCGACCTATAAAAAGGTTCGATAAAAATAGTTACTTTTGTGCTATCAAGAAGAATTATCATACATTTTACACACATTACAAATGAAGGAAATAGAGTGGTCTAATCTGTCTTTCGGATATATCCCGACAGATTACAATGTGAGGATTACTTATCGTGACGGTCAATGGGGCGAACTGGGAGTATGTGAGGGAGAATATATCAATCTACATATGGCAGCTACCTGCCTTCATTACGGACAGGAGGCGTTCGAAGGATTGAAAGCTTTCCGCGGACGTGACGGTAAGATACGCATTTTCCGTTTAGACGAAAACGCAAAACGCCTTCAGGCCTCCAGCAGAGGAATTATGATGGCTGAGTTACCCGTAGATCGTTTTGAAGAAGCGGTACTGAAGGTGGTCAAACTCAATGAACGTTTCGTTCCTCCGTATGAGAGTGGAGCCTCTCTCTATATACGTCCTTTACTCATAGGCATGGGAGCCCAGGTAGGAGTAAAACCTGCCGATGAATATCTCTTCCTCATATTTGTAACGCCGGTAGGTCCTTACTTTAAAGAGGGCTTCAAACCTACTCCCGTGTGTATTACTCGCCAATACGACCGGGCTGCCCCCCAGGGTACCGGTACTATCAAGGTCGGAGGTAACTATGCTGCCAGTCTGGTAGCTGGTGCCAAAGCCCGCGAAGGTGGATACAATGCGGCCCTCTATCTTGATCCGAAAGAGAAGAAATATATTGATGAGTGTGGTCCGGCAAACTTTTTTGCCATCCGGGACAATACCTATATTACTCCTGTCTCCAACTCTATCCTTCCTTCTATCACCAATAAGAGCTTGATGAGGTTGGCAGAAGATATGGGACTTAAGGTAGAAAGACGTCCTATCCCGGTAGAAGAACTGGCTACTTTTGAAGAGGCGGCCGAATGTGGAACCGCTGCCGTTATTGCACCGCTTTCACACATAGATGACCTGGATGAGAACAAAACCTATCGCTTCTCAGAAAATGGTAAGCCGGGACCTGTATGCGAAAAACTGTATAATAAGCTAAGAGCGATCCAGTACGGGGATGAACCCGATACATACGGATGGATCACTATTGTAGAATAAAAACCCCTTTGTATGGGATATAAGATAACCACACTGGTTGGAAATCTGGTTTACAGTAACGGTTTACAGGGAGAGCACGGGCTCTCCCTGTACGTTGAAGCCCCTACCTGTAAACTTCTGTTTGACACAGGAGCCTCTCCGTTATTTGCCCGGAATGCAGAGAAGCTGGGAATTAATCTGGCAGCGGTTGATTATCTGGTGCTTTCCCACGGGCACAATAATCATACGGGAGGTCTTCAGGAGTTTCTCCGTATCAACCGGAAGGCCCGTATTCTCTGCCGGCCCGAAGCCCGTGCCCCTAAATTTAAAAAGGGGCGAAATAAAAGTATGCCTGCTATAGAGGAGTCGCAGCTTTCCCGTTTTGTCTGGATCACGGAGACTACCGGGCTGACAGAGGGGATCACCCTCCTTACCGGAGTACCCGTTAAAGATCGGCACGATACTCATTTTGATGACTTTTTTACCGTAAAAGAGGGAGAGATCGTAGTTGATACTTTTGAAGATGAGATCACCTTGCTGCTTTCCGGTAAAAAGGGATTCTCCGTACTGAGTGCCTGCTCGCACCGGGGAATTACCAATATTCTTCGGAGTGCCTTGGAGAGATATCCCGAAATTCCTCTCCATACGATGATCGGAGGATTCCATATGCATCACGACCGGGAAGAGGAGTTCTGTGTTGTCTCCGGATATCTGGGCCGGCATCTGCCCAAACGCCTGGGAGTGTGTCATTGTGCAGGTATCAATAAATAGGCACTGTTTTATCAACAATTTAACGACCGGGTTTTCTATAATCATACCGGTCGGGTAGAAACCATCGAGTAGAGTTCATACATAACTATGGGAAAGAACAAATTACAGAAGTTTGCAAATATGGCGAGCTATCCGCATGTCTATGAATATCCATATTCAGTAGCCGAGAACGTACCCTTTGATCTCAAAGGAGAGTGGAACAACCAGTTCTTTAAGAACGATTATCCCCTTGTACTGGAGTTAGGATGTGGTCGTGGAGAGTATACCGTAGGACTGGGGAAGCTCTTTCCGGAAAAAAACTTTATCGGGATTGATATCAAAGGAGCCCGGATGTGGGCCGGTGCAACCGAGTCCCTGAACGAAGGAATGAAAAATGTAGCTTTTCTGCGTACCAATATTGAGATCATCGACCGGTTCTTTGCCGAAAATGAAGTGAGTGAGATCTGGCTTACCTTTCCCGATCCTCAAATGAAAAAAGCTACCAAACGTCTTACCTCTACCTGGTTTATGCAGCGGTATCGCCGTTTTCTGGCTCCGGAAGGATTGATCCACCTGAAAACCGATAGTAACTTTATGTTTACCTATACCCGCCTGATGGTAGAAAAGAATCAGTTGCCGGTTGAGGTACTGACCGAAGATCTCTACCACTTCGGTAAAGCAGACGAAATACTCTCTATCAAAACCTATTACGAACAGCAGTGGCTTGACCGGGGGCTGGATATTAAGTACCTCCGTTTCCGGCTTCCTGCCCTGGGAGAACTCAGTGAACCTGAAGAGGAGATCGAACTCGACCCTTACCGGAGTTACAATCGCAGTAAAAGAAGCAGTCTGGAAAAAACCGATAAAAAGTAAAACAATCGTATGACACTATATCCTAAAATGATCCTGGATGCACTGGCGACAGTGCATTATCCCGGCACCGGAAAAAATCTGGTTGAAGCCGGTATGGTTGAAGATAATATCCGTATCGAAGGAATAAAGGTCTCTTTCTCTCTTATCTTTGAGAAACCGACCGATCCTTTTATGAAATCTATTATCAAGGCTGCCGAAACAGCCATTCTTACCTATGTAGATAAAAATGTTGATATTGTCGGAAATATAACAGTGAAAACCCTGCAGGAGGCTCGTCCCGAGCCGGGTAAATTATTGCCTCAGGTAAAGAACATCATTGGTATCTCCTCCGGAAAAGGGGGAGTCGGTAAATCTACCGTTTCCGCTAACTTAGCGGTAGCACTGGCTGCCATGGGTTATAAGGTAGGGTTATTAGATGCTGATATTTTCGGTCCTTCCATCCCCAAAATGTTCCAGGTAGAGGAGGCCCGTCCCTATGCCGAAAAAATAGAGGGGCGCGACCTAATCCTGCCGGTAGAGAAATATGGAGTAAAGCTGCTGTCCATCGGCTTTTTTATCGATCCCGACCAGGCTACCCTCTGGCGGGGGGGAATGGCCAGTAATGCTCTCAAACAATTGATTGCCGATGCTGCCTGGGGCGACCTCGACTACTTTCTGATCGATCTTCCTCCCGGTACCAGCGATATACATCTTACTATCGTACAGAACCTGGCGCTGACAGGTGCGATTGTAGTAAGTACTCCCCAGCAGGTTGCCCTGGCAGATGCCCGTAAGGGAATTAATATGTTTACCAATGAAAAGGTGAATGTACCCATCCTGGGGCTGGTCGAAAATATGGCCTGGTTCACACCCGCCGAACTTCCCGGTAACCGGTACTACCTGTTTGGCAAAGAGGGAGCCCGCCAGTTAGCGGAAGAGATGGAGGTTTTCCTGCTGGGACAGATTCCAATCATACAAAGTATCTGCGAGGGGGGAGATAACGGTACTCCCGTCGCCCTCAATAGCGATACTGTAACCGGGCAGGCCTTTGCGGAACTGGCTGCTAAAGTAGTGGAGCAGGTAGATATCCGGAACAGGGAGAAAGCTCCTACAAAGAT
>JAJPZL010000336.1 GCA_021204375.1 Bacteroides sp. | reverse complement strand
AAACATTCATATGATGTTCAATAAATCAACGGACATCATGCGGATAATCATATATTTTATTTCCTGACTCTGACATATTATGAACGGGATCAGATGATCCTCTTTTTATTTAATTCTTCTACCATCTCCGTTTGTACTTCCTGAGCAGCTATGCGCGCCTTTTCCGCAAAATCTTCTGAAGAAGAAGCATAAATAATACCTCGTGAAGAGTTAACAAGAAGTCCGTAGGAAGAGTTCATACCATACCTGCATACCTCTTGCAGGGATCCACCCTGCGCTCCGACTCCGGGAACCAATAAAAAGTGCTCCGGCACGATCTTACGGATATCTTCAAAAAGTCTGCCCTGGGTAGCTCCCACCACATACATTATTTGCTGATCATCCGCCCATTTCTGAGAAGTTTCCAAGACCTTTTCAAACAGCCGTTTTCCCTCTTTATCTGCAGTGAACTGAAAGTCCTGGGATCCTTTATTGGAGGTTAGTGCCAGTAGGATCACCCATTTTTCGGGATAAATGAGGAAAGGTTTTACACTATCTTCCCCCATATAGGGTACTACCGTTACTGAATCGATATTGAGTTCATCAAAGAAAGAACGGGCATACATTTCAGAAGTATTACCGATATCGCCCCGTTTTGCATCGGCAATAATAAACTGATCGGGGTAGTTCTCTTTGAGATAACGAACCGTTCTCTCAAAAGCAATCCATCCTTTTACACCGGTACTTTCATAGAAAGCCAGGTTTGGCTTATATGCCACACACAGATCGGCTGTAGCATCAATAATTGCCTTATTAAAAGCAAAAACAGGGTCTTCTTCCTGTAACAGGTGAGCCGGGATCTTTTTCAGATCGGTATCCAACCCTACGCACAGAAAACTCTGTTTGCGTTTTATATTCTCAAATAGTTGTTGTTTATTCATACTTATAAATCTGATTCTTTAAGTCTTTCTGCATTTTCAGCTACGATCAGATGATCGATACAATCCTGAATATCTCCATCCATAAAAGCCGAAAGATTATAAATAGTATAATTAATACGATGATCAGTAATACGTCCCTGCGGATAATTGTAAGTACGTATTTTGGCCGAACGGTCTCCTGTTGAGACAAGCGTCTTTCTGTGAGCAGCGATCTCATCCAGGTATTTCTGATACTCCATATTATAGATACGGGTTCTCAGTTCCACCATAGCCTTGGCTTTATTCTTTAACTGGGATTTTTCATCCTGGCACTGTACGGTAATACCGGTGGGTATATGGACCAGGCGAATGGCTGAATAAGTAGTGTTCACCGATTGCCCTCCATGCCCGGAAGCACAGAATATATCGACCTGTATGTCTTTTTCACTAACCTCTACGTCGAACTCTTCTGCTTCAGGCAAGACAGCTACAGAAGCTGCTGAGGTGTGGACACGTCCCTGAGTCTCAGTAGCGGGAACACGTTGTACCCGGTGTACTCCGGACTCATATTTCAACGTTCCATATACATTCTCTCCTGTGACGGTAAAAATGATCTCCTTGAAACCTCCCGATGTACCTTCATTGCTACTGGTTACCTCCACGCGCCAGCCTTTGTTCTCACAGTACTTCACATACATCCGGAAAAGATCTCCGGCAAAAATGGCAGCTTCATCTC
This sequence comes from Bacteroides sp., assembly GCA_021204375.1. GTDB lineage: Bacteria > Bacteroidota > Bacteroidia > Bacteroidales > Bacteroidaceae > Bacteroides. The sequence continues at coordinate 7,736 of JAJPZL010000336.1, read as the reverse complement.
CACCCGTACCCCCGCGGATCTCCACAATCGCATTTTTACTATCCTGCAGATCAGCAGGTACCAGCAGGAGCTTAATCTCTTCCTCCAGTTCAGGCAGACGTTTCTGACAACTATCCAACTCTTCACGGGCTATCTCCCGCATCTCCTGATCCTGTTCCGAAGCAAGTATCTCCTTTGCTTCTTCTATTCCATCTAGGGTACGGATATATTCCCGGCGGGCCTTCATCAGGTCATCCATCTCTTTATATTCCTTGGTAAGCCGGATAAAACGTTTCTGGTCTGTAATGACCGAGGGATCGGTTATCAACAAAGAGATCTCCTCAAAACGGTTTACAAGACCCTCCAGTTTATCCAGTAAATTATTATTTTCAGCCATTCATTCAAATCCCCTGATTAATAAGTAAAGGTGCCATACTCACTCTGTATGATAAGTTCTCTGGCGGGAGCCTCTTCTACCCGTCCTACGATACGGGCTTCGATACCGAACGATTGGGAAATAGCAATAATTTCCTTTGTCAGTTCAGGCTTCAGGTAAACTTCCATACGGTGTCCCATATTAAAGACTTTATACATCTCTTCCCAGGAGGTACCACTCTGCTCACGAATAGTCCTGAAAAGAGGAGGTACCGGGAACAGGTTATCTTTAATCACTCTGATATTGTCACCGACAAAGTGAAGCACCTTGGTCTGTGCCCCCCCGGAACAGTGTACCATGCCATGAATCTCCTGACGGAAACGATCCAGGATTTTTTTAATTACCGGTGCATACGTACGGGTAGGAGAAAGGACCAGTTTTCCGGCATCCAGCGGAGAATCTTTTATAGGATCTATCAGTTTCAGGTCTCCGGCATATACAAGTTCCTCCGGTACACCGGTATCGTAGCTTTCCGGATATTTTTCTGCCAGGTATTTTGAGAATACATCGTGGCGGGCAGAAGTGAGTCCGTTACTCCCCATACCTCCGTTGTACTCTTTTTCATAAGTAGCCTGTCCGTAAGAGGCAAGCCCGACAATCACATCACCGGGTGCAATATTGGCATTATCAATGACATCACTGCGCTTCATACGACAGGTAACCGTACTATCTACAATGATCGTTCGTACCAGGTCGCCCACATCTGCTGTCTCTCCGCCGGTAGCATAGACACCTACTCCCATTTCACGAAGTTCGGCCAACAGTTCATCCGCACCGTTGATAATGGCAGAGATCACTTCTCCCGGGATCAGAAGTTTATTCCTCCCGATAGTAGAGGAGACAAGGATGTTATCTACAGCTCCCACACACAACAGATCATCAATGTTCATGATCAATGCATCCTGCGCTATACCTTTCCACACGCTTACATCTCCTGTCTCTTTCCAGTATAAATAGGCTAGTGAAGACTTGGTACCCGCCCCGTCCGCATGCATAATATTACAATACTCCGGATCTCCTCCCAGAATATCGGGAATTATCTTACAAAAAGCTTTTGGAAAAATACCCTTATCAATATTTTTAATAGCGTTGTGAACATCCTCTTTGGAAGCTGATACGCCGCGCTGCATATATCGTTGATCGCTCATGTTTTATCAATTAATTTACAGCATGCAAAAGTACTTCATTTTTCGCTCTCTACCAACTAAGTAGCTATTTTTCCTTTTGACCGGGAAATCCGTATTATCACAAAGATTACGATCCATCTACCGCTGAAAAAGAAACCGGTAGGCAGAAGTAGCTTATGCTCTTCTGCCTGCCGGATCAACGGCCCGGAGTAGTAGATCAGAATTCTACTACCGGAGTATTCTGCGCACCCTGCTGGGCTTCAAAATAAGGCCGTGTATGGAATCCAAAAATCCCCGCATAGATATTCCTGGGAAAACGACGAATATACTGATTATAATCCTGAGCTGCCTTATTAAATCGTCCCCGTTCTACCGCGATCCGGTTCTCTGTTCCTTCCAGTTGAGCCTGGAGTTCCAGAAAGTTCTGGTTAGCTTTCAGATCGGGATAACTTTCGGCAATTGCCAGTAGTCGTCCGAGTGCGGAACTTACCTGGCTCTGAGCCTGCTGGAACTGTTGTAAAGCCTCCGGAGTCAGGTTTTCCGGATCGATTCTTACCTGAGTAGCCTGGCTTCTCGCTTCCGTTACAGCCTGCAGGGTAGACTGTTCATGCGCGGCATATCCCTTTACCGTATTGACCAGGTTAGGGATAAGGTCTGTACGACGCTGATACTGGTTTTCCACATTACTCCATGCCCTGATTACATTTTCTTGTTTGGTAACCATGTTGTTATACGATCCCACTCCTCCTATAACCAGCAGAACAAGGAGCACAACAATTACTATGATAACAGTTTTCTTCATATTATTTAGAATTGAATTAGTAAATCTGATTATTAAAACCGGCTGCCGACACCACCGCCTCCGGACATTCCATCCCCAAAGCTGCCACCGCCAAAACCACCACCCCGGTATCCTCCTCCCCATCCTCCGATGATAGGACCACCGATAATAGTACCGCCTCCCCTGCGGATATTGTTTCCATCATCCTTCTTTTCGATGCGTGTCAGGCGATGGCCACAATTGCGACAAGTATAAGTGACCTCTTCTGTTTTGATCCCGTTCTTACGGGATATTACCCTGGAATTAGTACGCTGCAAAGTGTACTTTTTACATACCGGACACCTCTTCTCTTTTCTGGAGCGACGCAGGGAGATAATAAACATAAAAAACACCAATCCCAGCAGGGTAAAAAGGAAATAAAAAAATGAGGATTGAGCGGTTGTTGCTCATTTTCATTGACCATCGTACCATCCAGCCGGGCTTTTACAGCCTTTACTCCGGCTACCATACCTGTATCCCAATCTCCGTCACGGAAAGGAGGGATCATTTCAGTTAACTGGATCCGCTTACAAATAGCATCGGGTAGATCTCCCTCCAGGCCATAGCCTGTTTCAAACTGGACACATCGCTGATCCGTTACCAGCAAGATCACCAATCCATTATTGGAACTCTTCTTTCCGACTCCCCATTGGTTAAGCAAAGTATATGCAAAGTCAAAACAGTCTCCGCTCCCAATAGAAGGAAGTACTACCACCGCAACTTCGATGCCGGTTTGCTGATCTAATGAATAGAGTATACGGTTGATAGAGTTCCGGGCAGAAGCAGAGAGAATATTATCAGGATCAGAAAGATACTGGGTTTTATTCAGCAGATGAACGTTGGAGACACTGCTGACTGTATACTCCTTTGTCTGAGCAGAAAGAGAAAAGCTCCATATAAAAGCACACAAGAGTAAGATATTTTTTTCAGAGATCATTAAGTTAAGGTTCAGAGATTTCATAGGCAAGCTATTCTATATACTGGTTTACAAACTGCTCCACTTTTTGATGATAAAGCTGAGGATCATTCCTGAATGCCAGCCCATGCCCGACACCGGGAAGTGTCCATATCTCTTTAGGACCCGGTTTCGCTTCATACAATGGAAATACCATAGCGGTAGGCACAAAGTCATCATCTTCTCCGTGAATAAACATCATGGGCAATGGTGAATAACCAATCTGTTTTAACGAAGAGGCTTCTTTAAATCCCCAACCATATTTTATTTTAGAGAGCAGACTGGAAGAATACAATAAAGGAAAAGGATTCAGATTAAAACGTACTTTCAGTTCGTGGGCAAATTCATCCCAGACACTGGTATAACCACAATCTTCAACAAAGCACCTCACATAAGATTGTTGTACCTCTCCCGAAAGCATCATGGTAGTAGCGGCCCCCATAGAGATGCCGTGTACCACCATCTGCGTAGAGTCTCCGAATATTTCATTAGCAAGTTCCATCCATTGCAACACATCCAGACGATCTTTCCACCCCATACGGATGGCTTTACCTTCACTCAGTCCATGTGCATGCAAATCCGGAAGCAGAATATTGTATCCCATTCCGGCACTATACATGTGTCCGATCATAAACATACGGATCGCATTATCCGTATATCCATGTACAATTACTGCGGTTTTAGGACTTTCTCCGGCAGCCTCTACAAAATAGGCATGCAACCGGTAACCATCCCGGCTGGTTATAAAAGTATCCCGGAGCGCAGCATGCCGCTCCAGGCTATCTACCCACGATCTCAGATAGGGATAGTTCTCATAGATATATTCATAGGAACCTGCTATATCATGACCTCTGTTCACAGGACGCAGTGAATAATTAAGCATATAAATACTACCTGCTATAACAGCAACCAGTATTACACCTGTCAGAATAAGAACAACCCTGAGAAATCGCTTCATTTTACTCTATTTTTGCCAGATCTCCCACCCGGCAAAACCCTGTAGCAGAAGCATCTCCAATCCGTTTTTAACTACCGCTCCTTTCTCTTCGCCTTTCTTCATGAAAAGAGTGGTATTAGGATTGTATAACAAATCATAGAGTAAATGGTTTGGCGTAACAGCCTCATAGGGAAGGTCCGGGCAGACATCCACATTGGGATACATGCCTACGGGAGTACAATTCACAATAACTTTATACTCCTGCAAAAGTTCCGGAGTTATATCTTTATAGGTCAACATACTCGGACGTTCCGTACGGGTGACAAAAACGGATCCTATACCCAGATTATCCAATCCTCTTTTCACAGCTTTTGAAGAACCTCCCGTACCCAGGATCAGGGCCTTTTTATGGTATTCAGTCAGTAAAGGTTGAATAGATTGCGTAAAACCAATTACATCCGTATTATAACCAATCAGTTTTATCTTATTTTTATTACGGATAACCTTTACCACATTCACCGCACCAATAGCAGCAGCATCTTTATCTACTTCATCCAGGTAAGAGATGATCTGCTCCTTATAAGGAATAGTTACATTCAGCCCGTGCAGATTAGGATTTTCATTGATCACTTTTACAATATCATCAATTACGGGGATCTCAAAGTTGACATACTCCGCATCAATTCCTTCCGACTGAAATTTCTCATTGAAATAAACAATAGAGAAAGAGTGTTTCAGGGGATAACCGATCAAGCCGTACTTGTCCATATTATTTTAATTTATTTTGTTGCCACATATAACATACAAATGCCCCCGGTAAGAGCATAAACGTTTGTCCTCTTAAAGCCGGTATTCAGCAATATAGCTTTCATTGCATTACCTTTCGGAAAGACAGCAATTGTTTCCGGCAAATAAGAATAAGCATGTGCATCTTTTGATAAGATCCGTCCGATAAAAGGCATAAAAACAGTAGAATAGATCTTAAAGAGAATATTCATCGGGAATTTGTCAGGAGTAGCAAATTCCAGAATAACCAGTTTCCCTCCTTTATCCAGTACACGGTACATCTCAGATAACCCCTTATTCAGATCCTCAAAATTACGGATCCCGAAAGCCACTGTTATTGCCTCAAATGTATTACCATCAAAAGAGAGAGCCGTACAATCTTCCTTTTTTAAAAATATATTTTTTCCCCATCCTTTCTCAATAACTTTTTTTTGTCCTACTTCCAGCATTCCCTCTGAAATATCAATTCCAATTAAAGAAGCTGGTTTCAGTTTACGGTACGCCAAAAGAGCAAAATCCCCCGTTCCGGTAGCTACATCCAGTATACTGGCAGGAGCCTCCCTTTTCAGACAGGAGATAGCCCGCCACCGCCAATAACGATCCATACCAAAAGAGAGAATATGATTCAGCCTGTCATAAGCAGGAGCAATATTATTAAACATCTGCTCTACCTGCCGGCTCTTCTCCCCTTCCGTACCGTAAGGTTTTATATGTTCCTGAGGATAGTTCACGCGGTTACTTCAGGCCTTCCAGATAGGTTGTTACATTCTTTTCAATACGGGAAGGAACATCCTGAATGTCAGCCTTCACAAACTTTTCGCCCACAATATGCTCATAGAGTTCGATGTACCGTTCGGAAACACTCTCCACATATTCAGGAGTCATCTTCGGTACCTGCTGTCCCTCTTTTCCCATAAAACCCTGCTCGATCAACCATTGACGCACAAACTCTTTGGAAAGCTGCTTCTGCGGTTCACCTTTCAGGAATCTCTCTTCAAATCCTTCCGCATAAAAATAACGGGAAGAGTCCGGGGTATGTATTTCATCGATCAGATAGATCTTACCCTCCCTTTTTCCAAACTCATATTTGGTATCCACCAGGATCAATCCTTTTTCGGCAGCCATTTCGGTTCCACGCCGGAAAAGTGCTCTGGTATAGGCTTCCAGTTGTTCATAATCTTCCTGGCTTACAATTCCCTGAGCAATGATCTCCTCACGGGAAATATTTTCGTCGTGCCCTTCATCAGCTTTAGTAGTAGGGGTCAGGATCGATTCCGGAAAACGCTTGTTCTCCTTCATTCCTTCCGGTAGCTCTACTCCACAGATAGAACGGCACCCTTTTTCATAATCACGCCAGGCACTTCCTGTAAGATAACCACGGATGATCATCTCCACCCGGAATCCTTCACATCTGAGCCCTACCGTAACCATAGGATCCGGAGTAGCCAATTTCCAGTTAGGAACAATATCAGCCGTAGCATCCAGGAATTTTGAAGCGATCTGATTAAGGACCTGTCCTTTATAGGGAATCCCTTCGGGAAGGATCACATCAAAAGCCGATATCCTGTCACTGGCTACCATAACCAAGAGTTCGTCGTCAATATTATAAACATCCCGTACTTTCCCGTGATATACACTTTTTTGGCCCGGGAAGTTAAAATCCGTTCTAACTAATGCTTTACTCATGTCTATTTGCCTAAAAATTATTCGTTTGCATTCTCTTCGTTGTTTTTCGTTCCCGTACGTACCGTTCTGCGGACCTCCGTTTTACCCTTGCTTTCTTTATCAAACTTTTCATACGCCTCTACTACCCTTTTTACAAGCGGATGCCGTACAATATCTTTCTTAGTAAGCTCTATAAAACTAATCCCTTTTACTCCTTTAAGGATTTTCATGGCCTGTACAAGGCCGGAAGTCTGGGAAGAAGGAAGATCGATCTGGGTAATATCACCCGTAACAATGATCTTGGTATTCATCCCCATACGGGTAAGGAACATCTCGATCTGCTGGGTGGTAGTATTCTGGGCCTCGTCCAGTATCACTACTGCATCGTTCAGGGTACGTCCCCGCATAAAAGCGAGCGGAGCGATCTGGATGATATTGAGTTCCATGTACTCTTTTAACTTTCCGGCAGGGATCATATCCTGCAATGCATCATATAACGGTTGCAGATAAGGATCGATCTTATCTTTCATATCACCCGGCAAAAACCCAAGCTTTTCCCCCGCTTCAACCGCAGGACGGCTCAGTATGATCTTTTTTATCTCCTTATTTTTTAGAGCACGCACTGCCAGAGCGATGGAGGTATAGGTTTTACCCGATCCGGCAGGTCCCACTGCAAATATCATGTCATTCTTATGGAAACCCTCTACCAGTTTGAGTTGATTATCACTCCGGGGAATAATAGGCTTACCATTTACATTGAACACGATCACATTCCCGCTCTTTTCAGCCTTAGGCGCTTCTCCTTTAATAATATCAATGATTACCTCTTCACTCAGGGCATTATACTCCGAGCAATATGCCTGAATAGCCTGGATATTTTTCTCGAAAGAGTTTATCTCCTCTTCATCGCCCAGGACTTTGATAACCTCTCCCCTTGCGATAATTCTCAGTTTAGGATAAAAGGATTTAATTAACTGGATATTACTATTGTTAATCCCGTAAAATATTACCGAATCAATCCCTTCAAGAAC
>JAJPZL010000073.1 GCA_021204375.1 Bacteroides sp. | reverse complement strand
GTGAGGGAGCCTGCTCACTTTTTCTATCGGGCGAACAAGCCGGGTACAAGCCCCGTGGGGTATAGAAGAAAATAATAAACCAATATAGATATGCTGATCAAACTGTACGAGAAGAATATGAATCAGGATGATCTGGAGGAGATCATAACCATCCTGAATGACGGAGGACTTATTATCTATCCGACGGACACCGTATATGCCATAGGATGCCACGCCCTGAAAGAGAGAGCCATTGAACGTATCTGCCGGATCAAGGAGATTGATCCCCGCAAAAACAACCTGGCTATTATTTGCCGGGATCTGAGCGAAGCCAGCGAATATGCGAAAATTGATAATACCATCTTCAAACTGATGAAAAAGAACCTGCCGGGCCCCTTTACCTTTATCCTGAACACCCACAGTAAACTCCCTAAGATTTACAGGAACCGCAAAGAGGTAGGAATTCGTATTCCAGACAATCCGATCACTCAGGAGATAAGCCGTCAGCTCAATGCTCCACTGATGACAACCAGTATCCCACACGACCCGAAAGAAGATATTGAATACAGGACCGATCCGGAACTGATCGAAGAAAAATTCCGCAGTGTGGTCGATCTGGTCATTGACGGTGGGATCGGAGGAGTAGAAGGTTCTACCATCGTAGACTGCACCGGGGGAGAACCCTGGGTCATTCGTGAAGGAAAAGATGAATTAGAACTATAAACAGACATCTTTTACTCTATTTTACCCCTATCTATCAAAAGAGTGAGCTATTTTTGTTGCTGTAATCAACCAGCAAAAAACAGATCATACCATGAACAGAATTTCTCTCTGCACACAGCTGCTTATCTCTTTCGCAACCATTCTTTTTATCTCCTGTGCCGCCCTATCTGAGAACAAAGGGTCAGGATCCGATACTATCTTTCAAGTAAGAAACCCGGATCACCGGTTAAGCCCATATACCGGAATAACCCGTACCCACTGGGTAGAAGCTGCAACCTATTTATTAGAGGGAGCCTTCAGTTATATCCGTACACCGGATGACCCGATGAAATTCCCCAAACAGGAGGGAGTCAGTTATCCGCATAACGATTCACAGATCCCAACCGAGAAGCTGGAAGGACTTTGCCGAACCCTCTTTGTAGCAATGCCTCTGCTGAAAGAGAACCCGGCACTGGAATTAAACGGGATACGGGTAGCAGACTACTACCGGTACCAGATCCTCAAACTGATCGACCCCGAAGACCCCGCTTATATCCCCCCACGTGCAGCTAACGGAGGCCCCAGCCAGGTTTTAGTAGAGTTCGGTGCACTGGCTATCTCCCTGACAGCTATTCCCGAAATTCTCTGAGATCCTTTCACACCTGATCAGAAAGATTCATTAGCACACGTCATGCTTAGTTATGGAGACGGGCCGACCGTCCCTTCCAACTGGAAATTCTTCAATATCTTTGTGATGAACTTCCTGAAAGAACAAGGCTATGCGGTAAACAATGCTTTACTGGAAGAGTACCTGGTAAAATCACTGGAACACTACCGGGGAGAGGGATGGTATAACGATAACCCGGCTTACGACTACTACAGTATGTGGGCTTTCCAGATGTATGGTATGTTCTGGACAGAATATTACGGCAAAAAATACTATCCGGAGGATGCAGAAGCCTTTATCAATAATTTCCGGGATATGGCAAACAATTATCCCTACCTTTTTAATAAAGAGGGAGAGATAGTGATGTGGGGACGTAGTATCTGCTACCGGTTCGGTTCGGTGGCCCCCTTGCATTAACCGGTTACCTGCACGATCCTCAGATAAACTACGGATGGATGCGCTACATCTCCTCCTCCACTCTCCTGCAATTCCTTACCCATCCGGAATTCCTGAATGAAGGAGTCCCTACCCTGGGCTTCTACGGTGCTTTTGAACCGGCTGTACAGGGATACAGTTGCCGGGGAAGCGTATACTGGAGCGGAAAAGCCTTCCTGGCACTCCTGCTACCGGAAGACAATCCTTTCTGGCAGGCTACTGAGAACCAGGGAGCGTGGGAAAAAGAACTCCAACCGGGTAAAGTATACAATCGCTTCCAGCAAGGTCCGGAGATACTGATCACCGACTATCCCAACAGCGGAGCCTCCGAAATACGTGCCTGGTGCCATGTACCCTGGATCACTTCGTGGGAGAAATTCAGGGCCAGTGAGAATTACAACCGGCTTGCCTACAACAGTGAATTTCCCTGGATGGCAGACGGAGAGAACGGCGAGGTAGCTATGAACTATGCCATCCGCAACGCCGAAGACCAGTGGGAAGTATTACGCCTCTATACATTCAAAAGATTTGAAGATGGGATCTATTACCGAGATGCTATCCTGGAAACCAACCCGGAAATAACGTTCAGACTAGCGGATATTCCTCTACCGGATGGCATCCTGCGGCTAGATAAAGTATCTGTGCCGGAAGCAACCGATATTCGCCTGGGACACTACTCACTTCCGGAGACGGGAAAAGAGTTAAAGCAGGAGATCCGGAATACAGGGGCAGGGGATGCTTATATCCTAAGTAACGAGCATTATAGTCAGGCAATGATCTCCCTGACAGGATGGAATAGCATAGAATTCTGTTATACGGAAGGGCTACACCCTGTAAGTGACCGGAGCGGGGTAATAAATGCCAGTGACCGGACCGAATCAGAGAAAATCTATATTACCCTGTAACTATGGAAAAAAGGGAATAAGAAGTTTACGAAAGAAGAATTGACCCCGGTCCGCTCTTTTGAGATCTCTAATGATGGCTCGAATGTTACAATAGAACTGCACGACGGTAGTATAAAGAAAATAACCTTTTAATAATCAGAACTTCCTTTCCACCATTTTTATAGTGGTTACCGTACAAGTACAGTTCCCGCCGGCTTCACAGCCGGCGGGTTTTCAGAGGGGGCTTCATAGCCCCCACACGGTACAGGAGCGGCTATGAAGCCGCCAGGCAAAGAGTCACCGGCTATGTAGCCGGCGACAACACCCGGCATTTTGATGGGTATAACACCATAAAACCGGTAAAAAACCAAATTCCTATCGTATAAATATCTCCGGATATTTCCGGATAAAATAGACCGGTGTACAGCTCCACGCATGACAGTAACTATTCATCGGATAAAATTTATAAGGAGAAGCAAATTCATCCTACGGATCATACACCTCCCAGAAAGTATCCGCACCTCTTATAACCATATCTCCCCAATAATCTTCCAGGTACCGGGCAGCAGCCTCCTCCATCCCCGTCCGGATCATAGCCTCGATCAGAAAATGGGTCGCATACGGAGTACCGGGATAGAATGCATCCTCCTGTTTCATGACCCGACGCAACAACTCCTACCCTTTCCGGGGAGTTACCACATCTGCCAATACCATCCATACCTGAGAGATCCAGGAAAGCTGCCTACTCGGGCCACTCAGGAAGAATCCGGTCCGACTATCATAATTCTTCCGGAGAACAGCATCCGACAACCGGTGGATGATCTCCTCATACTCTCCAACCCTCTGTTCCAATCCGATCCTGCGTGCCAGTAACTTAGCTTCCCGCAGGGTATAGATAAGAAGTCCCTGGATAGCCGTCTGTTTATCCAGTTTATCCTTCCAGTCAAAAAAGAGCCAGCACGGAGAAGAGGGATCATACAATCCATCCTCATCGACCTGCTCCAACGCATACTCTACCTGCCTCAGGAATACCGGCCAGAGATCCGTTACTGTGCTTTTATCTCCCGTAACTTTGTAATATTCACACAAAGTAAGATTCCATAACAGGGCATAATCCAGAAAAACAGTCCCATACTGGGGATGCGACTCCGGCTTCTCAAAAACAGTGGCATGTAACACTCCATCCTCACGGGACAGAGCAGCTAAGAGATAGAGGCAACGACGGGTCAACCCATGGTTCCCGTAAGAGTAATTATTAGCCAGCACTTCTAGATAGAGGTCACTGATCCAGAGACGGCGGTCCCGTTTAGACCCATCCTCATAGACAGTCTGCATACATTCCCGAAGCGTATAAAGTCCCACCTCGTCTATTCTGTGGATCAACGGAGAAGCAGAAGCCGGTAAAGGTTCGGGTGTGGAAACGGTCGAAGTAGTAGCTATACAGGTAGCAGAGGAGAGCGAAAAATCAAAGTAAGGCGAACGACCCAACACTTCCATCTTTACATACCGGAACGCCATACGCCGGGGTATGGTAATAGTGGCCGGCACCGATTCTACGGTAACTATTTCACCCTGGAACCAGCCACGGCTAAGCGTACCCGGCCAGGGATCCGGCGAAGCAGCCAGTTCAGAGGGTACCTCTACAAAAGTGAACTTTAACCGTACCGGTGCATCGGATACCCGCCCGTGATGATTGAGGGTACAACTGAAAGTACCGGTAAGATGGCGTCCAAAATCAACTATAACAGAGGAAGCATTCTGTAAAGGTATTCCATATATAGCTGCCGGCAGGCCACACTCCTCTGTACGATATCCCTGAAAAGCAGCAGGATCAGCCACCACCTCCACAACCGATGCCGGTACCACCTCTTCCCGGAGTAACTCCGGAGTATTCTCTTCCGCTATCCGGAGCCATTCCTCCCTCCGGTCGGCATAAAAAGAATCCGCATAACAAAGACAGAACAAGCACAAAGCTATTCCTATTCCCGTAAAACGTTTATAACCCATGCATATATTCATCTCAACAAACTATTTCTTTACTACATAAGTAACACGCTGCAAATCCTCATTCCGGGAAGAAGAACCCACCAGTACCGTAAAACTTCCCGGTTCAATCACACGTTTCATGGAACGATCGTAAAAAGCCATCATATCCGGTGTAATAGTAAAAAGAACCTCCCTGCTCTCTCCCGGTTGTAAAGAGATACGCCGGAAATCCTTCAGTTCCTTAACCGAACGGGTCACCGAACTGTAATCATCCCGCAGGTAACACTGTACCACCTCATCCCCCGCACGGTCCCCGCTGTTGGTTACCGTAATCTTTACCGTAACAGATTCACCCATCCGGATCTCCTCCCGGGATAACTCCGGTACACCATAGGTAAACTCCGTATAACTAAGCCCGTACCCAAACTCATAAAGCGGAGTACTCTCTCCAAAAGCATAGCTAAAGCTACTGAGTGTATTTTTACGATTGTAAGTCATTTGTAACTGTCCTACATGCCGGGGTATGGTCAGCGGAAGTTTTCCACCGGGATTCACCTGACCAAACAGGATCTCTGCTACAGCCTCCCCTCCGAATGAGCCGGGTTCCCACGCTTCAAGAAGAGCCGGTACCTGTTCTGCGATTCACTCTACCCCCAGGGGACGACCATTGACCAACACTACCACCGTAGGAGTACCCGAAGCATAGACCGCTTCGACCAGTTCCTGCTGAAGCCCGGGTAGATTAATATCCGAACGGTCCGTATTCTCTCCACAGGTCTTATCCATCCAGTGTTCCCGGAGAGAATATTTTCCCTCTACCACAATAGCCAGATCACACTTCCGGGCAGCCGCAGTAGCGGCCTTTACCCGGGATTCATCCATTTTCCGGATATTCCACCCTACGTCGTGGAACACAAAATTATTCTCCGGAGCCACCTTACGCAATCCTTCCAGGATCGTTATTACATGTCCCTCCGGTTGTGAAGCCGCTCAGTCTCCCAGGATAGCATTACTATCAGCATTCGGGTCGGTCACCAGTATATTCTTATAACGGGAAGCCTGTAACGGAAGGATCCTATCGTTCTTAAGCAATACAACAGACTGACGCGCCAGTTCCAGCACCGTTTCCCGGTGCAACGGGTTAAAAAGCAACGAATCACTGACAACAGGCTCTACATAGGGATTTTCAAAAAGCCCCAGACGGAATTTTGCTTCCAGTATCTGACGGGTTACCTGATCAATACGTCTTTCAGGAATGCGTCCCGAACGGACCCCCTCTACTATACTCTCAAAAAAGTGCGGGCCATGCATATGCATATCCATACCGGCATTTACCGAAGTAATAAATGCCTCCTCCACCGTGGCAGCTGTCAGGTGTTCGGTGTGGAGCCGCTCAATATCCATCCAGTCGCTTACAATAAAACCCTTAAAACCACACTCTTTGCGTATGATCTCCTCCATCAGCCATTCATCCGCATGAGCCGGTATCCCGTTGATCTCATTATGAGCCATCATCAGGGTAAAAGCACCGGCATCTATACAAGCCTGGAAGGGCGGAAAAAAGATCTCCCGGAGCGTCCGTTCCGAGACATCCAGCGGAGCAATGTTCAACCCGTTCACAGGTTGCCCTCCTCCAACCAGATGCTTCACACAAGCCAGGACAAAGGTATCCCGGGGATGGTTTCACAGATCTCCCTGTAATCCCCTGACCGTAGCCACGCCCATCCGGGATACCAGCAAGGGATCCTCCCCGAATGTCTCTCCGACCCTGCCCCACCGAGGATCACTGGCAATATCCACATTGGGAGTAAAGGCCCAGTGAGCACCGGTAGCCCTGACCTCATACGCCGTTTGCCGGGAAGCCTCTTCCACCAGTTCCGTATTAAAAGAGGAGGCCTGCCTGATGGGGGTAGGGTAGATCGTTACTCCCCGGCAAAGGCCATTCCCGTGAATAGCATCAATCCCGATCAGCAGAGGAATACGCAGGCGGCTCTTCTGCGCCAGGGATTGCAGGTAGTTGGCCTCTTCGTGATCCAGTACATGCAGAAAAGAGCCGATCAGCCCCTCCTCTATCATCTTCTCCACCTCCGAAGAGTGCAGTCCGGGATAGAATCCCCGTGCATGACTTTTCTGCATCTCCTCGATCGTCATATTCTTCTCCGAAGAGCGCATATGCTTCACTCCTACATACTGGCACATCTGTGCAACCTTCTCTTCCAGGGTCATACGTCGGAGAAGATCTGCTGTGCGCTTTTCAACCGGTTGGGCAGTATCTAAGTAAAGAGGCCCGCCGTTATCGCTGTTCCTGCACCCCGCAACCAGTAACAGGGCCATCAGATAAAAGCCTATCCTGTATTTTATAGTAACCATAACTTTATAGTATAGACGAATAACTCCTCTGTTTGTAGTACCTCCGGCGCAATATTTTACCGTTTTTGTATACAATATCCGAATTTATTCCTATCTTTGTGCAGCATCTAACCTTAAAGTAAAAGAGTTACAATAATATAATTATTAACCAACACAAAATCTCTATTTATACTAAAACGAATCACTATCCTCCTGATGAGTATTGCATTGATCATCGGCAATACCGGCTGCACTTCCGGAAAGTCAGTCCAACCTGAAAAGATCACTCCTATTATTCTTCCCGCTCCTAAACGTCCTGCCGGACAAACAGATGTAGTAAACCTGGCCGTTCCCGGACTGGATGTAGTACGCGTAGGCTTCATCGGCCTGGGTATGCGCAGACCGGGTGCCGTAAAACGCTTTATACACATCGAAGGAGTGGAGATCGTAGCCCTTTGTGATATTGTTCCCGAACGGGTAGAGAAATGCCAGAAGTACCTGACAGATGCCGGGATGCCCGAAACTGCCGCCTATTCAGGCAGTGAAGATTCCTGGAAAGAGCTTTGCGACTGCGATGACATTGACCTGGTATACATCGCTACCGACTGGAAGACCCACACCCCGATGGCTGTATACGCCATGGAAAAGGGAAAACATGTAGCCTGTGAAGTTCCCATTGCCATGACGGTAGAAGAGTGCTGGCAATTAGTGAACACGGCAGAAAAGACCCAAAAACACTGTATGATGCTGGAGAACTGCTGCTACGACTTCTACGAAATGGCTACACTCAATATGGCCCAGAAAGGCCTGTTAGGCGAGATCGTACACGCCGAAGGAGCCTATATTCACGACCTGCGCTCGCTGCTCTTCAAAGACCCGGAGACCGGTGGTTACTACGACTGGTAGCGTCTAAAAATAAACGAAGAGCACGATGGTAACTATTACGCCACCCACGGTTTAGGCCCGGTTTGCCAGGCATTCAATATCGGCCGCGGAGACCGCATGGATTATTTAGTATCCCTCTCCAGCGATCAGTTCGGACTGACCGCGTATGCCGCAGAGACATTCGGAGCCGATTCGGAGCAGGCTAAACAAGAGTATAAAAAAGGAGATATGAATACAACGCTGATCAAAACAGCCAACGGAAAGAGTATTATGATCCAGCACGATATTACCAGCCCACGCCCTTACAACTGGAAACATGCCCTGAGTGGCACCAAAGGATATATTGAAAAATACCCACGCAGGGGGATCGCCCTCGATCCGAACGACCAGCTGGCTGAATTCGACAACCTGAGTGCCCACGGTTTTGTACCACAGGAGGTTTTTGAAAAACTGATGACAGAGTACGAACACCCCATCACCAAAGAGGTAGGAGAACAGGCCCGCAAAGTGGGTGGACACGGTGGTATGGACTTTATTATGGATTACCGCCTTATCTACTGCCTGCGTAACGGATTACCACTGGATATGAACGTATACGACGCTGTCGAATGGTCCTGCCTGGGCGAACTTACTGAGATCTCCGTTCAGAATAACAGTGCTCCGGTAGCCATTCCGGATTTCACCCGCGGAGCGTGGAATAAACTGAAAGGATATTCTCACGCATTTGCGAACTAAGAAACTGATTTTTTTCATTCTCTTTATAGATTTAAACCGATAGAGATACATCGTTTCAGAGAGGTGTCTCTATCTCTTTAGTACCTCCCGGGAAACCTATTCACTGATCACCCTCAACAGGGAAAAGATCTCCCTGCATAACGTCTTGCGCAGGTTTACAAAATCCCGGAATGCTTCCCTGCTCTCAGGTTCTGCCAGCAAAACAAAGAAATAAACCCCTGAATCTTTCTCCAGGTATCCCACATACCAGCCATACTCTTTTCCATCATAGCGGTTAGTCCCTGTCTTGGCACTCAGGCGATACTTCTCTTTTTCCTCCTGTACCATGATTTCACGGGTTAAACGCATAGTTTCCCGCGATACCGGTAACTCCTCCTTGTATAATTTCCGGAGAAACCAGATCTGCTGGAACATTGTGATAGCAGAAGTTCCTTCCAGCCAGAAGATATCATGATTCTGCTCATCAATATTCATTTCTCCATAATTAAACAGGCGGATATACTCTTGCATACGCTCAGTCCCTATCCGACGAGCCATCTCCTGGTAGACAGGAACACACGATAAATTAAATGCCTCCTGAAGGTTCATATCTTTTTCCCACATCGGGAAAGTGCGTTTTTCCTCCTCCCATTTGAAGATGGTTTCCGGAGTGACCACCCCTGTTTCCAAAGCGATCAGGGTATTGGGTATTTTAAAAGTAGAAGCCGGAGAACGGGGAACATTCCACCAATCACTATTACAGCCCGACCAGGGATCCTTATCCTGTGGATTATAT